>NZ_JBMGJV010000017.1:0-75183 GCF_051025295.1 Candidatus Dedyshia acidiphila
TTTTTTGACGGTGCGTCGGCCTGCTTCGGCTTCTCGACCATCCCCTTCACCGCGTGCAGCCGTGGATTGCCCGGCACGTCGTCGCAATCGAGCACGCCGTACGCCGAGATCGCCGGTCCCTCGACGATCTGCGTCGCCAGTACGCTGGCCTGCACCTGGTCATAGACGTCGGTCATCTGCTTCAGGCAGGGGGGATCGGCGTCGATGACGTCGTCGGGAAGAATGACGGCAAAGGGTTCATCGCCAACCAGGTCGCGCGCCTGCAGCACCGCGTGGCCCAGGCCCAGCGCCTGCTTCTGCCGCACGTAGGAGATCTCTGCCATCTGCGAGACGCCACGCGCCAGCGCGAGCAGCTCCTGCTTGCCGCGCGACTCCAGGTTGTGCTCGAGTTCGAAGCTGATGTCGAAATGATCTTCGATTGCCGCCTTGCCGCGGCTGGTCACGATGATGATTTCTTCAATGCCCGCGGCGAGCGCCTCTTCAACGCCGTACTGGATCAGGGGCTTGTCGACGAGCGGCAGCATCTCTTTCGGAATCGCCTTCGTGGCGGGCAGGAAGCGCGTACCGAGACCCGCGGCCGGGAAAACGGCCTTTCGTACCTTCTTCTGTGTCATGAATAGACGTGCCTTTGAGTGAGTGTGGCTGAACCGCTGTTGGCGACGGATACGTCAGCCTGCTTCGCCGAATTATACGGACGCGGCAGGCACCGTACGAGTTGCCCGCCGCATCCGGATCGCTGCTGTCCCGTACTAGAGGACCGGCGACGTGTCGCCCAGCATGGCCCGGCGCACGATGGCGATCGGTGGTGCGCCCTGGCGCAGAAACTCGTCGTGAAACTGCTGCAGTGAAAAGCGCTTGCCCTCCTTCTGCTCCAGATCATGCCGCAGCTTGAGGATCTCAAGCTTGCCCAGCGTGTAGTAGAGGTAAGTCGGGTCGGAGGTGCCGCGCTTGACCTCAACCTCGGCGATCTCGTGCGACTGGTAGCCCTGCTCGTCGAAGAACCGCACCGCATCTTCGACCGACATGCCCTGCGTGTGCATCCGGATGCCAACGACGAAACGTGCATCGCGCAGGAGCGCATCCTGCAACTGCCCCAGGCGGATCAGCTTCGCCTCGCGCGCATCTTTCGCGCCGGCGCCCGGCTGGCCATAGCCCTCGTCGAGCATCATCTGCTCGCAGTAGTGCGCCCAGCCCTCGACGTTGCTGTTCGCGTTGATCGCCTTCCGCACGCGCGACTGCACCTGCGGGATCACCAGGAACTGCACATAGTGGCCGGGATAGGCCTCGTGCACCGATGTGCTGACGATCGTGCCTGTGTTGAAGGCATGCATGTAGTCCGCGGTGCGCTCCGCATTCCATGCGGGATCGGGTAGCGTCACGTTGAAGAACGCAGTCGTCGAGTGCGTTTCGAACGGGCCCGGCGTGTCCATGGACGCCTGCGTCGTAGCGCGCATGAACGGTGGCGTCTCCTCGAGCGTCGGCCGCACATCGCTCGGAATCGTTACGATATGCCGCTCACGGATGAAGCCGATCAGCCCGTCGAAGTTGTTGCGAAAGCTCGCGAGCAGATGATCAGGCGTGGGATGATCGTCACCGAGCAGCGTCAGCACCTCACGGGGTGTCTTCGCCGGATCGATCTCGTGCGCAATCGTTGCGAACTGCTGCTGATTCCGCTGCAGGTCTGCATAGGCAATCTTCAGCAGCTCATCGAGCGGCGTGCTGACCATCTCGTCGTACTTGAGCTTTTTCGCGAACGTGTCGGCGCCGATGCGGAAGTCGCCATTCGAGCGCGGCAGCAGGTCCGATCGCAGCCACTCTCCGTAGCCGGTCAGCGCCTGGATCACTGCGTTATTTGCCTCGTGGAACTGCGCGAGCAACTGCGCATCTTTGACGCCGGCAAACGCTGCGGGCACATCCGTTCGAAAAAAAAGCGATGTCGCCGGGCACTTGCTGAATCGCGATTTCGGTCGAGATATTTGCGCAGCCGCGCAGGTTCTGCCGTGCAGATGCGAGCGCCGCTGGCATCTGCTGTTCGCGCGCGATGAGCGACCGCAGCCGCACGTCCGGCGGCGCATACTCGCGTTCCATCAACGTGTACGCCGCGTTGGTGATGCCGCTCGAGTACAGGTCCGGATTCTTCTCCCACGGACGAATCGTCTCCAGCGTCAGCAACGTGGAGTGGATGCTGTTCAGCACCAGCTGCCGGTCACCTGCTGTCGTCAGATCGAGGCCCTGCTCCGGAAATGCCGACACCTTCTGGTCGTACTCATGCAGCAGCGCAACGACATGCGTGATCGACGCGCGGTCGTACGGCTCGAGCATCGTATCGAACTGGTGCAGACCAGCGATGGTGGCGTCGCTCGGCCGGGTGCGGTAGTACACGTCGTCCAGGTAGCGATCCCCCAGCGAGTGAAACGCAGCGTTGCTGGTCGATGCGGCGTGGCCGCTACCGGCGATGAGGCCAAGACAGGCGGCCATGAAAATTTGTGCAGAAGGGCGCAAGGGAAGACTCCAGCAAAGAAGGTGTCGGGAGAGGGTTGTACGGCGCGTCAGGCACTCGTTGGGACAAACGCGAGCTCGCCGAGCAAGGAGTGTACCTCTTGGATGACCTGCGCCGGCGACGTGCCGGTGAGCGGGAAGCGCAGCACGCCCTGCGGCGTAAACTGCGCGCCCTTCTTCACATTGCGTGAGACCAGTTTCATCAGGCGGCCTGGATCGATCTCCGCCTTCTCGTTGAAGCGGATGTGCAGTTGATCGCGCTTGCGGTCCACCTGTTGCACGCCGAGCCGCTCCGAGCTAAGCCGCAGCAGCGCCGCATCGAGCAGGTGCACGACCGTCTCGGGCAGCGGCCCGTAGCGATCTTCGAGCTCCGCGCGAATGTCCGCCAGTGTGGCATCGTTCTGCGCGCCGGCGATCTTCTTGTAGATACGCAGCCGCTGATTCTCTTCGGGGATGTAGCTCTCGTCGATGCGCAGGCTGATGCCGAGGTTGAGCTGCGTCGTGAGGTGCTCGGGCTTCTCCTCGCCCTTCAGCTTGGCGACGGCCTCCTCGAGCATCGAGGTGTAGAGCTCGAAGCCGACTGCCTCGATGTGCCCGCTCTGTTCGCCGCCCAGCATGTTGCCGGCGCCGCGCAGCTCCAGATCAAGCGCCGCGATCTTGAAGCCCGCACCGAGGTCAGAGAACTCCTTCAGTGCCGCGAGCCGACGTCGTGCAACATCCGTCAGCTCCTGCTCCGGTGGAATCAGGAGATACGCATAGGCCCGCCGGTTCGACCGGCCCACGCGACCGCGCAATTGGTAGAGCTCTGACAAGCCATGGCGGTCCGCGCGATTGATGATGATCGTGTTCGCGAGCGGAATGTCGATGCCGTTCTCGATAATCGTGGTCGCGACGAAGACGTCGTACTCGTAGTTCATGAAGGCGAGCAGCGTCTTTTCGAGCTCCGCCTCGCCCATCTGCCCGTGGCCGACGACGACGCGCGCCTGCGGCACCAGCTCCTGGATTTTCGCGGCGAGCTCGTAGATCGTCTCGACGCGATTGTGGACGAAGTAGACCTGGCCGCCACGTTCGAGCTCGAGCTCCACGGCAGTGCGGACCAGCTTCTCATCGAACTTCGCCACCACGGTCTGAATTGCCATGCGGTCCTTGGGCGGCGTTTCGATCACGCTCATATCACGCAACCCGACCAATGACATATGCAGCGTGCGCGGGATCGGGGTCGCCGACATCGACAGCACATCGATCTGCTGCCGCATCTGCTTCAGGCGCTCCTTGTGGCGCACGCCGAAGCGCTGTTCCTCATCGACGACCAGCAGGCCCAGGTCCTGGAACTTCAGGTCTTTCGACAGCAGCCGGTGCGTGCCGATCAGGATGTCGATCTCGCCGGCCTCGAGCTTTTCGAGGATGATCTTCTGCTCCTTCGGCGTGCGGAAGCGCGAGATCATTTCGACATTGATAGGGAACTGCGCGAAGCGCTTGCGGAAGGTCTCGTAGTGCTGGAAGCTGAGCACCGTGGTTGGCGTGAGCACCGCGACCTGCTTGGAATCCTGCACAGCCTTGAACGCAGCGCGCATGGCGACTTCCGTCTTGCCATAGCCGACGTCGCCGCACAGCAGGCGATCCATCGGCGTGGTCGACTCCATGTCGCGCTTGATGTCCGCGATGGCCGCGAGCTGATCGTCCGTCTCGTTGTAGTCGAACGCATCTTCGAACTCGCGCTGGAACTCGTTGTCCGCCGGATAGGTGTGGCCCTCCGCCGAGCGGCGCTGCGCGTACAGCTTCAGCAGCTCGTCGGCCATGTCGGCCATGGCCTTCTTGACGCGTGCCTTGGTCTTAGCCCACTGCTGGCCGCCCAGCTTGTTCAGCACGGGTGCGGGTCCGGCGTCAGTCGAGCGGTACTTCTGGATCAGGTCAAGCCGGGTGAGCGGGATGTAGAGCCGCGCGCTATCCGCAAACTCCAGCACCATGAACTCGATGCTGATCGCATCCTGCTGAATTTCTTTCAGGCCCAGGTAGCGCGCGATGCCGTGCTCCACGTGCACGACGTAGTCGCCGACCGTGAGGTCGCGAAAGTCCGAGACGAACGCAGCAGTCTTCGACTTCGCGCGCGCGGCCACCGGGCGTGCAGACACATCCGCTTCGTCCGACAGATCGTTCGCGCCGATGATCACCAGCTTCGCTTCGGGGAAGCTGACGCCATTTGCAATCGCAGTGCGCACGATGATGGGCGTGCGCAGGTCGCCGCCAAGATAGCTCGACTCGTCGTAGATGGTCTCGCTGCCGCTTTGCTGCGTACGGGAGCCCAGCCGGTACGCCAGCCCGTACTCGCGCAGCAGCGTGGCCAGCCGTTCCACCTCGCCCTGATTCGGCGCGGCAATCACGACGCGCTGTTCCTGCTCGGCGAACTGCTTCAGTTGATCGATGAAGCTCGGGATGGAACCGTGAAACCGCAGCGTGGGCCGCGTGCTGAACTCGATCTCCGCCGGCGCGTTCACATCCTCATCGAGCACGTCCACAGCGCCAAGCTGATCGAGCTCGAGTCCAGGCAGCGCCTGCACCTTGCCCTGCAGGGCCCACGGGTCCAGGTAGATGTCTCCAGGCGTGATCAGCCCGCCGATACCGGCGCGCTCATGCCGCTGCTCCACCTTGTTCCACCAGCGCTCTGCCTGGTTCTGCAGCATGGCCGGCTCTTCGACAAAGACGAACGGGTTGCGGAAGAGGTCGAACAGTGTGCGATCCGCGCCGGCCACGGGCGCGAAGAACTCCCAGCCGGGGAAGACGGTGACACCGCCAGCAGCAACGGCGCGCGTGACCAGGTCGGCAGACTCATCGTCCCCTGCTGCTTCCATGCGCGACCGGCTGAGTCGCGCATGCACCGCAGCCAGCAGGCGCTCGGACACTGGCGTCTCGGTCAGTGGCAGCAGCAGTGCTTCGTCAAGCGGCGTCGACGAGCGCTGCGACTCCGGCTCGAATTTGCGGATCGACTCGATCTGGTCGCCAAAGAATTCGAAGCGCACCGGGCGATCCATCTCCGGCGAATAGACGTCGAGGATGCCGCCGCGCCGCGTGAACTGCCCGGGCATCTCGACGATGTCCATCTCCGTGTAGCCGATGGAGCGCAGGTGATCGAGCAGGAGCTCGATGTCCACCTCTTCGTCGCGGCGCAGTTGCTGGGCCAGTGCTGCGTAGTAGGGTGCGTCGAACAGCCGCATGCACGCGGCCTCGACCGGCGCGATCACGATCGACGCGCGGCCGCTCGCGATCTTCCACAGCACAGACGCGCGCTGCTCCTGCACGTCCGGATGCGGCGAGATGCTTTCAAACGGCAGCACATCGTGCGCCGGCAGCCGGAGCACGCGCTTCGCCTCAACCGCGCCCGTCAACTCGGCTGCGGCGCGGAGCGTCAGCTCGAGCGACTCGGCGGCCTTGTTGTCGGCAACCAGCACGACCACGGGCGACCGCGCCGCATGCGCCAGCAGCGGAATGCAGAGAGCGCGAGCCGTGGCGGTCAGTCCAGAGACACGACGGCGACCTCGCGCGAGGCTCAGGTGCCGTCGCACACGTTCGAAGCTGTCAGTGTGCTCAATGCTCGCGAGAGCATCGCGAACAAAGGGAAGGATCATGCCTCTTTATTCTAACGAAGCCGCCTGCTCCGCGCTCGAACGGCAGAAATCTGCTGTGGCCGCGGCCCGGGAACTATCGAGTCGGCAGCGTGGTACAGCAGCGGCGGTCGATCTCGGTCTCCTCAGTTCTACCCGGATCTTTCCCGGTGCATAGAACGGGTCATGGAAGTTTGACTACGCGTCTTGCGCCTCGCCCCTGATCCGGCTATAAGTAGTTCGTACTACGAAAGGAATACGGGATGAGCAACGGCAAACTTTATCCGGTGGAAGAGGCGATCAAGGCTCAAAGATCATTGAGGGATGCCGCAGGATTGGCGCCCGAACAGTTTCCGATTCAGGCCTTTGTCGGCATGATCAGCGATGAAATCGAGTCGTTGCGCAAACGTGGCAAGAGCGACGATGAGATCGCTTCGATCATTCGCAAAAACAGCGCTATCGAGATCAGCGCCGCTGAGATCGCGGAGAACTACGCTTCTCCTGAGGATCGGCAGCATCACGGGGAGTAATCGCGGAATCCTCCTGGCTGACCTGGCTCAGTTTCACCATCTGTTCAAGGCCGGCCAGGAGACCTTCGCGACGAGTCTTGCTCATGCGAGCGAACAACCCAGCGATAAAGACGTGAAATTCCTCAGAAGCTGAATTCTGCACCTCTTCGCCCCGCTTCGTGGCGCGGATGATCACCTTGCGAGCGTCCGCAGGATCGCGCTCCCGACTCACGAAACCTCGCTCTTCCAGTGAGTTGACCGTCTCGTTCAGGGTAGCGGCGCTCAGGTTGAGCTTGCGTGATATCTGGGATAGGGTCATGCCCTCTTTCGGCACCACATTCAAGGTCATGAACTGCGTTGCGCTAAGTCCGGCACGCTGAAAGCGATTGAAATTCGACGCCTGGACGATCTGGCGAACCTGCATCCAGGCAGACAGAAACCGGGTCGTCTCGTCTTCGAACGGGCGCATCGCTCTATTGTCTATGAGGAACCCGCCACACCTGGTTCCGCCGGGTTGGCTCCAGTCAAATGCTCCCTGACCTGAGTCCTAATCTCCGAAGATGGATTCGTAACAACGTCGGAATGCGTCCGGCGATGCGCCGGAGTCGTGGCTAGAGCGCGCCGGTCAGGCCACTGTTGGGCAGGTAGCTGCCGAGCAGGGTGCGCAGGCGCTGCGGCACGCGTTGGCCGCGCCGCTGCCGGCTGCGTACCAGGTGCGCTGTCATCAGCTTGACCGGATGCAGCACCGAGCGCCGGCTATCGATGGCAAGCGTGCGCATCAGCACCGGATCGCAGAAGCGTCCCAGTGCGGCGGAGGCGCCATTGACGAAGTGCAACTGGCGGATGCCCTGCTCGATCAGCCGCTCGATGACGTAGCCGCGCAGCACCAGGGACAGGCTCTGCCCCGGCAGGCTCTCATCGTTGAACTGCGAGAGCAGGTGGACGTGATCATCCCCCGCCCGAACTCCCGCGAGTACTGACACCAGCCGGCCATCGGGCGCGGCGAGACCGGCCAGCAGCGGCCGGCCAAACTGTGCAAAGAAGCGGCGATCGCGGGCGTCCCGCTCGCGCAGGCTGTGCGCGTCTTCGCGCGTTGCGAGCGCCATCATTGCGGATTCGTAATCGGCGAGCGTGAGGTCCGGCACAAAGCGCAGCCCCTGCTCCTCCGCCTTGCGGCGGTAGTAGCGGAGGTTGCGCCTTGTGCGCGGACCCAGCCCCTCAAGAAATTCGTTGTACTGCGTGCCCAGGTGCAGCCAATCGCCATGCGGGCGCAGCTCCGACCGGCACCACACCTGCAAGCCCGGCCGCTCCAGCCGCACAATCGGCAACATCTCGTGGCCCGACGACCGCCAGCGCAGCCGCAGCGCATGGGCGCCATTCGCCAGCAGCGACTCGCACGCGGTGGCCAGCACTTCGGCTTCGCGTTCCGGCGTTGCCAGCACCAATCCGCGTCCCAAGCCATCTCCGCCGGACACCCAGCCGGTGCGCGCGCCGACGAGCGTGCGCTCCTCGGCATAGACCACGCCCACCAGCCGCGCATGCTCGTAACAGAGGACGACGCGCGGCCGGTGCGTGGGCGAGAGCCGGGGAAGAAAGTAATCAGGGAGGCAGGTGGTGTCATCCTCGCGCATGGTCTCGGCGGCAAGCCCTCGGATCACCGCCGTGTGGCGGCTGAGCTGATCGACGGACTGGAGCAAAGCGAGTTCCATAAGCGATGTGCCCTCCACATTAGGGAGCCGGCCGGGAGCCCTCAACAAATTGCCAGTTCTCTTCAGTTACGCTCGCCCCGGGAGCTGGGTACTCGCGGCATCGATCGTCCCGGGGTGGGAATGGGGCGGAACGACGCCAGGCGGTTCGGGTGTCGTCTGCGCACCGGTTCCGCGTAAGTAGATGCACGCCAGCCAGCGCTGGTCAGCCGTGGCCGCGACGGACGGTACACTCGATTCTAGGAAGGTATTGCGGCTTTATGACGACCCAGGCTCCTGTCTCCGGTGCTTCCGGACTCGCCGGCGCGCTCTCCCGCTACGAGCCTGTCATCGGGCTCGAAGTGCACGTGCAACTGCTGACCACGACGAAGGCCTTCTGCGGCTGCTCCACGCGCTTCGGCTCCGCGCCGAACACGCAGATCTGCCCGGTCTGCCTGGGACTGCCCGGCGCGCTGCCCGTGCTCAACCGCCGCGCGGTCGAGTTCGCCGTTCTGGCCGCCACTGCAATCAATTGCCGGGTCCGCGAGCGCTCGATCTTCTCGCGCAAAAACTACTTCTATCCCGACTCGCCCAAGGGCTACCAGATCTCGCAGTACGACCAGCCGATCGCGGAGAACGGCTGGATCGAGGTGCCCTCGAACGGCGGCACCAGGCGCATCGGCATCACGCGCCTGCACATGGAAGAGGACGCGGGCAAGAGCCTGCACGAGGGCTTTGCCGATTCGGCGACGAAGAGCTATGTCGACCTCAACCGCTGCGGCACTCCGCTGGTCGAGATCGTCAGCGAGCCGGACATCCGCACGCCCGAAGAAGCCTACGAATACCTGACCCGGCTGAAGGAGATCCTGCTCTACACCGGCGTCAGCGACTGCAACATGGAAGAAGGCTCTCTGCGCTGCGATGCGAACGTCAGCGTGCGCCCGCGCGGACAGGAGAAGTTCGGCACCAAGGCGGAGGTCAAGAACGTGAACAGCTTCCGCTTCATTCGTTCCGCGCTCGAATACGAAATCGAGCGCCAGGTCGAGGTGCTCGAGTCCGGCGGCCGCGTCGTGCAGGAGACGCGCAGCTGGAATGCCGCTGAGGGCCGCACCTTCTCCATGCGCTCGAAGGAAGAGGCGCACGACTACCGCTACTTCCCCGAGCCGGATCTGCCGCCGCTGCTCGTCTCCGATGCATGGCGACAGGAGATTCTCGCCGACATGCCGGAGCTGCCGGAGGCGCGCCGCGCCCGCATGGTGCGCGACTACGAGATCTCCGAGCAGGATGCGCAGTCGCTGACGACGACGCGCGAGTTTGCCGATCGCTTTGAGGCAGCCGCGCGCCGTGCGAAGAATCCGCGCCGCCTCGCGAACCTGCTGCAGAGTGAAGTGCTGGGCCGGCTGCGCGCAGCCGGGCTCGAATTCGAGCAGTCGCCGGTCACGATGGATGGGCTGGTGCTCGCGGCCGATCTTGCCGAAGAGGGCAAGCTCTCGAGCAAGCAGTGGAAGGGCATCTTCGACATCGCCTTCGAACGCGGTGAGGACTTCGGCGTCGTCTACGAGCGCGAGAAGCCGCAGCAGATCTCCGACACCTCCACGCTCGAACGAATGATCGATGAAGTCATCGCCGCCAACCCCAAACAGGTCGAGCAGTATCGCGGCGGCAAGAAGACCGTGGCCGCATTCTTCGTCGGCCAGGTGATGCGCGCATCCAAAGGACAGGCCAACCCCGGACTGTTGAATGAGCTGGTGGCCCGAAAGCTGGATGCATAGACCATGACCGAGATCGAACGGCTGAATCAACAGTTCCGCGCCGATGGTGCGGTGCGCTTTGAAGAGGGCCCCGGCGGACTCGTTCGCGCATGGCTCGACACGACGCAGGGTCAGGCCGAGCTCTACCTGCAGGGCGCGCACCTCACGCGCTGGCAGCCGGCCACCGCCGTGCATCCCGTGCTGTTCCTCAGCTCACGCAGTCTGTTTGTCAGCAGCAAGGCAATTCGCGGCGGCGTGCCAATCGTGTTTCCGTGGTTCGGCGAACGGCAGGGCGGCTTGCCGGGTCCGCAGCACGGCTTTGCGCGGTCGCTGGTGTGGGATGTGGTCGCGGCAGAGCGCCACGGCAGCGGTGCCGCGGGCATCACGCTTCGCCTGCTGCCCAATCAGGTCACGCGCGACCTCGGCTTCGATCACTTCGTCGTCGTGCTCGAAGTCGTCTCCGGCCCCACGCTCGAGTTGCGGCTCTCGGTCGAGAACCTTGGCGACACACCGCTCATCATCGAAGACGCACTGCATGCGTACTTCGCGGTCAGCGATGTTCATCAGGTGGAAGTCACCGGACTCGCGAACACGGAGTATCGCGATCGCGCCGACGACACGAAGAAAAAGCACCAGGACGGGCAGTCGATCCGCTTCACCCGCGAGACCGACCAACTCCACCTGAACACGACTACCCCGGTCACGATTCACGATCCCGGCTGGAACCGTCGTCTCGTCATCGAGAAGCAGGGCTCTGCAAGCACCGTGGTCTGGAATCCCTGGCAGGAGAAGGCCGCCAAGCTCGCCGATCTCGGCGATGTCTGGCCCGGCTTCGTCTGCGTGGAGCCGGCCAACGCGCGTGAGAATGCAATCACGATCGAGCCCGGCACCGTGCACACGCTCGCCATGCGCGTAACGGTCGAGCCGCTCGCCGACAAATCCTAGCTCCTCTTCCTCTCGGCATCCATCTCTGCGGCGGACACATATGTGTCCGCCGCTTTGCGTGTAAAGATGATGAAAATCCAGCCTAGGTAACAAGAGCGGCGACGTTATTTGCCGAGTCAAATCTCGCGAAGCGAATTTCACGCGTGGTTAAAGACGCCTCGGCCAGTCAGCCCTGAGACTCAGAGTCGGCCCAGAGCACAAGACATCCACGCCCACATTGCTGCAACAGCTGCAGGTGAGGAGAGCGTGCGAGCAGACCACACCTGCAAAGCAGACACAGTGCCAGGCCCAGTTCTGAAACTTTGAGGAGACCCGATGTCCCAGCGTTTGCAACAGATCATATTGAGTGCTGTAGCGGTTACGTGTGTCTCGGTCGCGGCGGCCGTTCCCGCCCTCGCGCAGACCGCAGTCAGTGGCGCCATCGTCGGCAGTATCAGCGATCCGTCCGGCGCACGCGTTCCCAGCGCGACAGTCACCGTCGTCGACAACGGCACCAATGCGAGCAGCCAAACAACGGCCGACAGCGCCGGTAATTTTCGTTTTCCCAACCTTGCGCCCGGCGTGTACACCGTCACCGTCTCCGCGCCCGGCTTCGAGCAGACGCAAAATCAACGGGTCAAGGTTGACGTTGGTCAGCCCACCACGCTCGATGAGCGGTTGACCCTCGGAGCCAACTCGCAGACCGTGCAGGTCGACATTGGCGATCCGCTGATCAACACCGAGACCAACGACTTCTCCAGCAACGTGAACCAGGTGCAAATCGACAATCTGCCGATCAACGGCCGCCGCTGGTCGAACTTCGCCCTGTTGACGCCCGGCGCCAATCCGGACGGCGGCTTCGGCCTGATCTCGTTCCGCGGCATCTCCGGCCTGCTGAACAACAACACGATCGACGGTGGCGACGACAACCAGGCCTTCTTCTCGGAGGCGCGCGGACGCACTCGCCTCAGCTACACATTTACCCAGTCCGCCGTGCAGGAGTTCCAGGTCAACACCTCGAACTACTCGGCGCAGTATGGCCGCAGCGCCGGCGCGGTGGTCAACACCGTCTCGAAGAGCGGCACCAATCAGTTCCACGGCTCCGGCTTCTGGTACTGGCGCGATAACGAATTCGGCGCGACCAACCCATTCTTCCTCCGGACCGTGCTGAACTCCGCGTCCCCCACTGGCATCAGCAGCATCCACATCAAGCCGAAGGACAAGCGCCATCAGTGGGGCGGCACGTTCGGTGGCCCGCTGGTCAAGGACAAGCTGTTCTTCTTCTACGCGTACGACCAGCAGCACCGGAACTTTCCCGGAGTCTCGGCCACGTCGAGCCCCACCTATCTCAGCCTCAGCAGTTCCTCCCAGGCGACGCTCGCCAGCCGCGGCGTCACAGCCGCGCAAACCGCCGCCGCCCAGCAGTACCTGCTCAGCCTGACCGGCGTAGTGCCGCGCGTCGGCGACCAGATCATCAACTTCCCCAAGCTCGACTGGCACATCAGCGACAAGCACACGGCTTCGATCGAGTACAACCGCGCGCGCTGGAATTCGCCCGCCGGCATCCAGACCAGTCCTGTCGTGTCACGCGGCATCGCCAGCTTCGGCAATGACTTCGCCAAGATCGATTCGATCATCGGCCGGCTCGACAGCACCTTCAGTCCGAACTTCAGCAACCAGATCCGTTACCAATACGGTCGCGACTTCGAATACGAGTTCTCGCAGGCGCCTGCGGCGGGTGAGCCGCTCACCGGTCCCAACAATTTCCCGCCATCGGTCAGCCTGGGCGGCGGCGGCCTCACCTACGGCAAGCCGAACTTCCTCAATCGCCGCGCGTATCCCGACGAACACCGCAACCAGGCGACCGACACCATCACGCAGGTGATCGGGCGCCACACCCTGACCTACGGCGCGGACTACAACAACGTCGAAGATCGCTCGGACAATCTGTTTGCCGAGGAGGGTGTCTACAGCTACTCCAACCTCGCCAACTGGATCACTGACTTCGCCTACCCGACCTCGCCCCGCTGCGATGCAGCCCGCGATGCCAAGGCCGGCACGCTGCCTTGCTACACCAGCTACACGCAGGGCTTTGGCCGCTCGGCATTCGACTTCAACACGAATGAAGTCGCCGGCTTCCTGCAGGACGACTGGAAGGTCCTGCCGAACCTGACACTCAACCTCGGCATGCGCTACGAGTACCAGAACCAGCCCAACCCGCAACTGCCGAACGCCGCCTTCCCGCTCACCCGGCAGTTCCCCAGCGACCGCACAGACATCGGCCCGCGCTTGGGCTTCGCGTATGACCCGTATGGCAACGGCAAGACGGTAGTGCGCGGCGGATACGGCATCTACTACGGGCGGCTCGAGAACTCGACCATCTACAACGCCATCATCAACACCGGCAATGCCGGCGGCCAGATCCAGGTCACGCTCAATAATGCGTCGAAGGGTGCGCCGCTCTTTCCGCAGACATTGACCGCTGCGGCAGCCAATCCAACCGCCAAGCCGAACATCGTCTACTTCCAGCCCGGCTTCAAGCTGCCCCAGGTACAGCAGGCCGATCTCGCCGTGCAGCGGGATATCGGATGGAACACGGTCTTTTCCGTCAACTACCTGCTCAGCCTGGGCCGGCGTCTGCCCACGTTCGTGGACACCAACATCGCACCTGCCACCAGTGCGGTGACGTATACCATTAAGAACGGCAGCGTCGCCGGTCTTACACCGCGGCTGGCGCGCCTCGACGGGCAGAGCTTCACGCTGCCGCTCTACACGCAGCGCATCAACCCCAACTTCGGTCAGCTCAGCCAGATCGAAAGCGAAGTCAATTCCAACTACCACGCGCTCGTCGTCGAGGCGCAGCACCGGCTGCAGCACGGCTTGCAGTTCGACCTGAACTACACCTGGTCCAAGGCGATCGACGATGGGCAGACGTCGACCACCTTCAGCAGCGCGAACACGCCGACGGATCCCTACAACCTCGGCTTCGACCGCGGGATCTCGAGCTTCGACATCCGCAGCCGGTTCGTCGGCACCATGGTCTGGCAGCCGCACGTGCCGGTCAGCAACCGGCTGGTCTCGGCGGCGGTCAACGGCTGGGAGCTCGCACCGGTCGTCATCCTCTCCTCCGGCGCGCCGTATTCGGCGACGATCAGCGGCGGCGTCAACGGCGTACCGGGCCAGAACAGCATCAACGGCAGCGGCGGCAATACAGGCATCGACGAGTTTCTGCCGCTGCTCGGCCGCAACACGTTCAAGCAGCCGCGCATCTCGAACGTCGACCTGCGCGCCTCCCGCAGCTACACCGTCCACGAGAAGTACCGGGTCGAGGCGCTCGCCGAGGCCTTCAACCTGTTCAACCGCTTCCAGGTCACCGGCGTGCAGAACACGGCGTACTCACTCAGCGGCACCACGCTCACACCGCAGGCCACCAACAGCGGCAGCGCAAACGTGGCGACCTTCGGCACAGCGACTTCGGCCGGCAACGGCATCTACCGCGAACGCCAGTTGCAACTCGCGCTGCGCTTCGAGTTCTAGCGCAGCATCCACACCTGCAATAGCAAAGGCCGGCTCTCCATGAGCCGGCCCTTTTTCAGCAAGGAAGTCACCCCATGTAGATCACGTGCACGTACGTCCCCGTGCGCGGGTTGTAAGCCAGGTAGTACCCCGGATCGTCCGGGTCGGGGTAGATGACAATGTCATCCGCGCCCCACAGCCAGTCGCTCACGTATGGATAGTCAAACGGCGCCACCGCCCAGTTCCATCCGTTGAACCAGAAGCGCCGCGGGTCGCCCCCGGACAGCCGCCAGCGATGCTCCGGGCCGAAGCCGCCATTCCACTGCCCGTGCTCCCACGGGTGCTCGAGCCGGTAGTGCGGATTGCCGGGGCCGTAGTCGTGGCCCACCCAGCGCTCATCATTCCGGCGACCCTGGTCATTACCGCGCCGCTCGTCCACATGGGGTGCGTTCGGGTGCCCCGGAGCGTCGCGGTAGTCGCGATTGTCGGGCGGCCGCGGCGTGCCCCGGTACGGTTCGGGCCCGCGCATGGGAGGTTGATGAGTCGGCTGCATGCCGCCGCCCGGAGGCCCTCCGGGAGTCATCGGTGCAGGCGGCCCACCGGGGCGTCCGCCATGCTGGGCCACAGCCGGAACAGCGCTCAAGGCCAACGAGAGAAACAGGATTCGCAGCAATCGCCACCTCCTCGCACGCCGGCTAGGATGCCAGCGGTCCAGGGCCGGGTAGCCCCTGCGGGGCACCGCACGACCGGCTGCGAAGAAGCTTCAGCGACTCACTTCAGGAGCGTGGCGGATCAGAGCATGCCGGCAGTGCTGGCGCTGCCCGAGCTCGTGTGGTTCGAGGCAAACTCCTGCAGCGTCTCGCTCATGTACTTGTGCGGGTTCACCGGCGAGTCGTGCAGGCGCACTTCGTAGTGCAGGTGCGGGCCGGTCGAGCGGCCCTCGCTGCCGACGTAGCCAATGATGTCCCCGCGGCGAACGTCCTGCCCGGCGGTCACAGCGAACCCGGACAGGTGACCGTAGGCCGTGTGGATGCCGTGACCGTGGTCGATCACGACCTCGCGTCCGTAGCCGCTCGCCGGCCCGGCCATCAGCACGGTGCCGTCTGCGGGGGCGCGGATCGGCTCACCCATCGGCGCCGAGATATCGATGCCCTTGTGGAACGCGCCCTCCCCGTTGAACGGGTCCTGGCGCTCGCCGAACGAGCTGGTGATCTGCCCCACCACCGGCCACAGGCTCGGTGAGTCGGCCGAAACATCCCAGTCGGACGCATCGCCGAAGCCAAACTTCGGCGCCAGCGCGCGACGCATGCGTCCGGAAAGAGCCGAACGGCGCAGGCTGGTGAGCTGGTCGAGCGTCTGGACATAAGTGCCGGGACCCGGAGCGTCGCTCAGCACGCTGGTTGAGGCAACGGCGGCCGTCGCCGGCTTGGTCTCATGCCCCTGGCGCAGCCCGTACAGCGCGGTCACCTGGTTCGCCAGCGAGCCGAGCGAGGCCACCTGCACATCCTTCTGCTTCGCCACCTGCTGCATGTTCAGGTAGTCGTGCCGCAGGGCTTCCTTCTCGGAGCGAATCTGGTTGTAGTGGGCGGTCTTCAGCAGCATCCGGCTATAGGAGCCGGCCATGCCCGTCATCGTGAACAGGCCGACCAGCGCCGCCGCGACGAACACGTAGGCATAGTGCAGCGGAACCGGGACCTTGCGGAGCTGGCCATCCTCTTCCCTGGCAACAAAGATGATGTAGTAGCGCTTTCGCAAGCTCCTGATCCCTCCAGATGTCTGTGTGGTTCCGTCAGCCTCAGAGATACAGACGAGGCAAATGCCATTCGGGCCGACGCATTCCTAAGGCTACCAAACTGGGAATCGGACCAGCAACCAGACCGAAGTGTAGCCGCCGACCCCTTGCGGTGACCCAGACGGCCACCACAACCCGCAGACGCCGCCCGACGCGGCACCCTTCAAAGGGATGAAATTCACCGTCCTGTGCGTTGCTACCCAGAAGAATAATAATTATTCTTCTCGTTAGGTTCGGTTGGACCAGAGGAGCTTTATGGCAGAGAGCACAAACGGCACGCACCAGAACGGCCATGTCAGCCCTAGCGGCATACATGAAGACGTCGATCTGAACACACCCACCATGACCACAAGCAGCGGCCGTCCGGTGGGGGACAACCAGAACTCTGTTTCCGCCGGCGCGCGCGGCCCCCTGCTCCTGCAGGACTATCTTCTCTTCGAGAAGATGGCGCACTTCAACCGGGAGCGCGTTCCCGAGCGCGTCGTCCATGCCAAGGGCTCGGGCGCCTACGGCACCTTCACGGTCACGCACGACATCACCAAGTACACCTCGGCCAAGCTATTCTCGAAGGTCGGCAACCAGTGTGAGCTGATCGCCCGCTTCTCGACCGTCGGCGGCGAGAAGGGTTCCGCCGACACCGCGCGCGACCCCCGCGGCTTCGCGGTCAAGTTCTATACCGAAGAGGGCAACTGGGACATGGTCGGCAACAACACGCCGATCTTCTTCATCCGTGACCCGCTCAAGTTCGGCGACTTCATCCACACCCAGAAGCGCTGCCCGCAGAGCAATCTCAAGTCCCCCACCATGATGTGGGACTTCTGGTCGCTCTCGCCCGAGTCGCTCCACCAGGTCTCCTTCCTGTTCAGCGACCGCGGCACGCCGGATGGCTACCGCCACATGAACGGCTACTCCAGCCACACCTTCTCGCTGATCAACGCGAAGAATGAACTCTTCTTCGTCAAGTGGCACTTCAAGACCGCCCAGGGCAACAAGACCCTCAGCGCCGCCGAAGCGGAGCGCCTGGCCGGCTCCGATCCCGACTACTCGCAGCGCGACCTCTTCCACTCCATCGAAAAGGGCAACTTCCCCAAGTGGAATGTGAAGATCCAGGTCATGCCGGAGAGCGAGGTGGACAACTTCCACTTCAATCCGTTCGACCTGACCAAGGTCTGGCCGCACGGGGACTATCCGCTGATTGATGTCGGTGTGATGGAGCTGAATCGCAACCCCGTGAACTACTTTGCCGAGATTGAGCAGTCGGCCTACAACCCCGTCAACATCGTGCCGGGCATGGGCTACTCGCCCGACAAGATGCTGCAGGCGCGCCTCGTCTCCTACCCGGATGCGCACCGCTACCGCATCGGTGTGAACTATGAAGCGCTGCCGGTCAACCGTCCGCGCTGCCCTGTGCACACCTACAACCGCGATGGCGCGATGCGCTTCGACGACAACGGTGGCTCGGCCCCGAACTACGAGCCGAACTCCTTTGGCGGCCCGAAGGAGAACCCGCAGTACATGGACCGGCCGGAGAGCCTGAGCGGCGAGCCGGCGGCCCGCTACAACCATCGCCATGACAAGAACCAGGACGACTACGCGCAGGTGACAGCGTTCTGGAACATGCTGAAGCCGGACGAACGCGAGCGCCTGGTCGAGAACATCGCCGGCGGCCTGGGCCAGACCTCCCGCGAGATCCAGCTTCGCCAGTTGCCGCACTTCTACAAGGCGCACAAGGACTACGGTGCAGCCGTCGAGAAGGCGCTCGACGGCGTGCGGGAGAAGCTCTCCGTCGCACAGCACGAGCCCGACCTCGCCGAGGTGGGCGCGGGCGATCGTCGGCCCGAGAAGTAGATCCATCCACGAGGTAACAGACGGGGCGGGCTCAGGCCTGCCCCTTTTTTTGTCTGCCAGATCTCGCGCTATGTTTCGGGGCTATCGTGCTGGCGAGTGTTTCAATGGCCGCACAGGCTGCTAGTGGAGACGGGTTAGCCAAATGGGAGCACGCGAGCGGGCCATCCTCGAAGCCATCCGGACGCGCAGCCGCGCGTCCGGCGCAGTGCGCGTCGGCATCGGCGACGACGCGGCCGTGCTCGCCCTTCGGCCCGATGACGAACTGGTGGTCACCACCGATCTGTCACTCGAAGACGTACATTTCCGTCGCGCGTGGCATCCGCCCGAGGCAGTCGGGCGCAAGTGCCTCGCCCGCGGCCTCAGCGATGTCGCCGCCATGGGCGCGCGCCCGCTCGCAGCCTTTCTCTCGCTCGCCGTGCCGAAGGACATGACGCAGCACCGCGGTGCGGCGAAGAGCTGGGTCGACCGCTTCTACGACGGCCTGCTCTCGCTCGCCGATGAGTGCGCCGTGCCGCTCGCGGGCGGCGACCTGGCACAGTCGCCGCTTCAAGCCTCGGCGGACATCGTGGTGCTTGGCAGCGTCGAGCGTGGCCGCGCACTGCTGCGCTCCGGCGCACGCCCGGGCGATCTGCTCTACTGCACCGGAACCTTGGGCGGAGCCGCCGCGGAGCTGCGCGCGCTCACCGCGTCACCGCGCCACTTCCGCAACGTCGCCAACGCGCCGCTCGAGCATCCGCACTTCTTCCCGCAGCCGCGTCTCGCGGTCGGGCAGGCGCTGGTCCGGCGACGGCTCGCAACCGCGGCAATCGACATCAGCGACGGACTCTCCGTCGACCTCGAACACCTCTGCACCGAATCCGGATTGCGCGCCGAAGTAGAACAGTCATTGCTGCCAGTCGCGACCGGCGCCACGCTCGACGACGCACTCCACGGCGGCGATGACTACGAAGTGCTTTTCACCGCACCCGAGCCGGCAGTGATCCCGCGCCGCATCGCCGGTGTTCCCGTGAATCGCATCGGACGCATGCTGCGCACCTCGCGCTCGAAGCCGGCCATCACGATCGTCCAGAGCGATGGAACGCAAGCAGCACTCGCGGTGAAGGGCTGGGAGCACTTTTGATCACTGCAACAAGGTGCTAGCCTGCAGCCTCGCTTGCTCGCCTGCGCACATCCGCCAGGCTCTGGTGCCGCAGCACCTCACCATCGCGGAACACTGGCTGCAGTAAATCGCCGGCCATCTCGCCGTTCCCCGGACAATGCACCGTCTCGAGTCCACGTTCAGTCCGGATCAGCGCAAGCTTGCCCCGCTTGGACTCTTTGCCGGCGTCCGTCACCGGATCCTTGAAGACATCGCGCAACTCTCCATCCACAATCGCGGCAGAGCACTTGAAGGCAAAGCGCTGCGTGTCCCGATGCACACGCTGCAGCAGCGCACCACCCATGCCGAAGATCAGGTTTGCCGCGGACCAGTGCTCGGCGAGTAGGGCATCGAGAATGCGCTCGATCGACTCGAGCCCTACGCCATCACCCCACAGCAGGCGCACCTTGGGGTGCAGCAACTTGTAACCGCTCTGGTTTTGCGTGCTGCCGAACCGCTCCGCCAGCAGCGGCAGCAACCGCAGCAGCACCTCCACCGGATCGCCTGAGTCCGGCCGCAGCACCAGCAGCCCATCGCGCGCGAGCACCACGTCGCGCAGCGTGCGCCCAAACATCTCTCCCGCCGCGCGGAACACGTCGAAGCTATCGACCACGATCGACACAATGCCGTCCGGGTACTGCTCGAGCACATTGCGGTACGCGTCAATCTCATGCGCGCGCCCCCACGCCGTCATCGTGCTGTGCTCGGTGGCAACCACCGATGTCGATGGCATCCAGTCCTCGGTCGCGTCCCCTCGGTAGTGCGCACGCAGCAGCACATTCGCGATCAGCGTGTCCGAAGTGCGGAAATGGACCAGGTGTGCCGCGCCGCCGATTGCGGCCGACTCTTCCGACGACACGCCGCGATAGCCGAAGTCGTGCAGCATCCTGTGCGCTGCCGCAGGCTCGTCGCCGCTGCGCCCGAGCGCGCTCCGGAGCACCTGCAGAATCGCACCCGACAGGCTCGCCACGGTCACGGGATACCAGACCTTCAGCAGCAGCGTCTCCAGAAAGTTCGTCAGCCAGCAGCACGCCGGGTCCGTGTTGCGGATCGTCATCAGCACATTATGCGTGGGCACCAGCATGCCTTCGGGCACGGCGCGGATCTCGACCGGCAGCCGGCCTCCGTGGCGCTCGACGATGTGCATCCAGCCCTCGCGATTGAAGATGCCGCGACTGCCGAAGTGTGCCGCGGCCAGCCGGTCGGCCTCGTCCACATCTGCCGCCGTCACGACTGCACCAGCGAGATAGCTGCGCAGATAGGGCTGCAATCCAAAGAACGTCGTCGCCGGAAAGCGGCCGCCGCGCGACTCCAGGTAGCTGTAGATCTCGCTGGTGCCGGGCGGGTACTGCCGCCAGTGCGTCAGCTTGTAGCTGTCGCTCCGCAGCGGAAATGGAACATGCGGAACCAGCGAGTTGAGCGGACCAGGCATCGACCGACCAGTGTAGCGGGGGAACGATTGCAACTCCCGGGAGTCCTTCGTCGTCCGAGAATCATCGAACAATCATGCATGCGGATTTCACCTCGGAAGCCGTGATCGACACGGGCAGCAGGCAGGTGCGGCTCTCCGTTCTGGATCAATCGCCGGTCCCGGAGGGCAGCACACCGGCGGACGCGATCCGGAACTCGATTGAGCTGGCGCGTCACGTCGAGCGGCTCGGCTACCACCGCTTCTGGATGTCTGAGCACCACGCCATGGACCTGCTGGCATGCACCGCGCCGGAGGTGCTGCTGGCGCGCATCGGTGCAGAGACGTCGCGCATCCGCCTCGGCTCCGGGGGCATCATGCTGCCGCACTACAGCCCGTTTAAAGTGGCGGAGGTTTTTCGCACACTGCACGCGCTCTATCCCGGCCGGGTGGATCTTGGCATCGGTCGCGCGCCCGGCGGTGGCCCGCTCGAAGCGCATGCCCTGCGGCGCGATCGCACCCAGCGGCCCACGGACGACTTCCCGGAGCAACTCACGGAGCTGCTGTCGTTCCTCGACCAGGGCTTCCCCCGCGAGCATCCGTTTTCGCAGCTCACCGTCTCGCCGGCCATGCCGGGCGGCCCTGAGGTCTGGCTGCTCGGGTCGAGTCTGTGGAGCGCCGAAGCTGCCGCGCAGTATGGGCTGCCCTACGCGTTCGCGCACTTCTTCAGCCCCATCGCGACGCGGCGCGCGATGGAGCACTACCGCGAATCGTTCCGCGAGAGCGGGCACGCAGCGCGCCCCTACACCAGCATCGCCATCGGCGTGCTCTGCGCCGAGACAGACGAAGAAGCGCGCTTCCTCATGGCCAGCCCGCAACTGCTGATGCGGCGCATCCGCGCAGGTGATCGCCGCCCCGTGCCACGGCCTGAGATCGCGATTCGTGAGCTGGAGCGCCAGGGCCCGGTGCCGATGGAAGAAGGCGAGTGGCCGCGCTACATCTACGGCACGCCGGAACGCGTGCGTGAGCAGCTTGCCTCCGTCGCGAAGGCGCTCGATCTCGATGAGCTGATCGCGGTCACCATCGTGCACGATCACGAGGCGCGCCTGCGCTCCTATCAACTGCTCACGGGAAGCAACGTGTCACAGAACGGACCAGTCGATCAGAAGCAATGGGCTGCCGCAGGTGCAGGTACGCCTACCCAGCCCGATCCCAATTTCAGGGAAGGACGTCTCTCTTGATGACAGAACAGCAGGTTGTAGTCATTGGCGGTTCCGAAGGGATTGGGCTCGCCGTCGCGAAGGCAGCGAGAGCTCTCGGTGCTCGAGTCCTGGCCGTCTCACGAACCAAAGCGAAGCTTGAAGCCGCGCAACAGGCTGTCAGCGGTCTAGACATCCGCGTCGCGGACATCAACGACAGGGCAGCGATCCAAGAGCTCTTCTCAGAACTCCCGGCTGTCGATCATGTCTACATCGCGGCTGGCAGCACGAAGATCGGCGGTCCGCTTGACGACCCGCTGCAGGACTTTCGCCAGAAGTTCGACGAACGCCTCTGGGGTTCGATCGAAGTCGTTCGCGCAGCGCATAGTCGCATGCGCCCCGGCGGTTCGTTCACCTTTACTGGTGGCCTCTCGTCCGACCGCCCCGTCAGTGGAGCCTGGGTGTCGGGCGTCGCGACGATGGCGACGGAACAACTGGCGCGCGTCCTCGCTCTGGAGCTTGCCCCCATTCGCTTCAACGCCATCTCCCCGGGCTATACAGACACGCCGATGTGGAACGACATCTTCCCGGATAGCGGATCACAGGCGCTCGCTGAGGTCACAAAGAAACACCTCGTCCCTCGTCTCGCGACCGCAGACGAAGTCGCCCAGGCCGTACTGCTGCTGATGCAGAACGGAGCGATCACGGGTGAGACGATTCACGTCGATTGTGGAGCACGGTTGGTCTAACGCTTCGCGCGAGCGCGGCTATGGGTGCCCGCTGAGCAGGTTACCCAGGTTGGTCGCCAGCCGGCAGCTCGCAATGCCGTACGCTCCCAGCGCGATCACGTAGCCCAGCATGGCGGGATAGAGCGGACTCCCGGTCCAACTCCATCTCGTCACGTTCTCGTCGGAGTAGGTCCGGCTCTGCCGCGCAGCGCCCGTGCTCTCAAGCGCGAGCACGACCAGCGTTGCGTTCACGGCAATCCCCGCGATCCAGCGCATCGCATCGTGCCCCAGCGGCAGCAGCAGCAACGGCGCACACAGCAGGGCCATCACCGCCCAGCGCAGCCGCGGCGCATAGTCACGGTCGCGCAGTGACCGCTCCAAGAGCCAGCCCAGCATCGCAAAGTAGGGCAGCGACAGCAGGCAGGTGAGCACGATCGCGCTGAGCAGCCGCGTGGTGTAGAGCGCACGCACAAAATGCAACTGCTGTGTGAGCGTGCTTGAGAGCACCAGGAACACCGTGCCCTCTAGCGGCATGTCGGTGCGCTGCTGCGCGGCGGCCAGGTACTCCGGGTGCGGGGCAGTCCACTTGCCGAAGTGCACGATAGCCACGAACGCCAGTCCCACCAGCACGACATGCATCACGGCAAGCGGCAGCGCGAGCCGTTTGCTGCGCACCCGGTCCAGCAGCAGCACAGCGATGGCTGGGTAGAACAGCAGCAGATTGGCCTCATGCACCAGCAGCGCCGCGATGCTGAGCACCAGCGACAGCACAAAGCCGGCCACCGCCGGCAGTTCCACCAGCGACCACACTGCAAGCACCATCAGCACATACAGCACGCTGTCCAGATCGCCCGAGAGATACGCGAAGTGCGGCAGCAGCGCGGGCGCGGAGAAGAGCAGCGCTGCCAGCGCGCGCTGTTCCAGCGTGCCGAAGAAGAACCGGCGGAACGCGCCGTAGGTCGCGACCAGCACCGTCGCGAAGATCGCCATCTCGATCGCGAAGATCGTGTGCAGGCTGAGAAAGCCAACGTGTGCGAGGAGCTCACCCAGCAAGCCCCGCTTCACAAACCCGTGCTGATAGTTGAGGAAGTAATGCGTCGGTCCGTAGGTGCGCCGGAACATGCCGCCCAGCCAGAGCAGCGACACCAGCAACGGCACTGCGGAGAGCAGGCCCGCGGCGCCCCGCACAAGGAGCGCCGGGCCCGGCGAGCCTGTTCGTTCTGCGACCAGCCGCGAAGAATGCATCATCGCTCCACTCAGATGCCGCCGCTTCCGCCACTAACAACCATGCGCCACGAAAACAGCGGGTTAGCTGCCGCCGTTTGCCCGCTGCACCTGGTCGATGATGCGCTGCAGCAGCACGATCCGGAAGTTGATGCGCCGGGCCACGTCCGGCAGGAACTCAGAGACATAATTCCCGATCGGCGCCGTCGCGATCGCCGTCACATACCGCGTCGTTGAGGCTTCGAAGCTCACCCTGCGCCCAGGCACGTAAACATTCCCCAGGCCGATTTGCACCCCTGTCGTGATCAGGTTGGAGTAGTTCAGCATGCCGCTGCCCGTGTCGCTCTGCGACCAGACCACCTGCGACGTGGCGTGCACGATGCGCCGCCCGAACGACGCGTTCGGCGTGCGGTGGTAGTGCGGGTCCTGGTGCGTGACCGCCGGGATCAGGAACGTGCCGAAGAATTCGCCGATCGCCGTCTCGCAGTACGCCACTCCGAAGTTGCGGAAGTAGCCGCCCAGCCCCGGGCCATACGGCGAGTGCGGGTCCGACGCAACCGTAATGCCCGACAGAAAGCTGACCGTCGCCAGGTTGTAGGGATCGCTGAAATTGCGCAGCGCCAGGTAGCCCTTCTGCCGCGCCGAGAGCGGGTGCGGGACCGCATCCAGAAAGCGCTGGAAGTAGTCGACGTTGGTCACGCAGCACAGATTCCGCGGTTCCAGGCTGCACAGGTTGTCGAGGCACGCGGCGGGGTGTGCGGGAATGCCCAGCGACTGCAGCCGCCTCTGTGGCAGCGACCGCGGCGTGGGGCTCACCGGCGGAAATCCCGGCGTGGTTGGCTTCTGCACCTGCGGCGATCCGGCCAGCCCCGCAGGCCCGGGGTCGAGCGTGATATCGATCTCCGGCGCAGTGCGCTGCGGCTCGGGAGCATCGGGCAGCGCATCCTCGGGATCGCTATGCGCTGGCGCAGAGGCCGCACTCGCCGCCATCGCCGCCGGGCTGGCGCTGTGCATCGTTGCGGTCAGGGCGGACTGCGCATGCACCGTCAGCCCCATCCACAGCGGCGCAAGCGCCAGCAGGGCGAACCAGGAGCGTCGATGGCGGCAGGGCATGCGGGCGGGCGGTTTCCTTCCGTGAAGGACGTCTGAATGGCTGATCAGGTCGCGCACTCGTTACACAATTCCCGCAAGCATGGCTTTGGCGTCGGGCGGCCCCGTGTCACTCGTGACCCAGGCGCTCGGCCCCGCGCGGAACATCTGCTGCCGCTTCGGAGACGGGCACGCGATGCACCGTCCCGTGGGCGATAGTAGCGCGGATTGTCTCGACGAAAGCGCCGAATCAGCAGGTTCACTTCCAATCGGAGCCGCCAGCCCACCGTTCTGGACCGGGCGATCCCGATCCGGAATGCGCCTCGCCGGGTCCGGATAGTCGTTGGCTCAGATGCATGCTTCGTCCACAGCGCCAAGGCATGCGCGCATTTACCGCGCGGGCACATCCGCAAGCGGGAGTCATTGACCACCGCACTCGCCCACGCGGAGACTAGGAAGCAGGAGATGCAGTATGAGCGAACCGACATCCCAATCCGGCAAAACCACCTTTGAGAACTTCGGCCGCAAGGTCGATGCCAGGGTGGGAAACGTGGGGCCGCGGATCGAAGACGAGGTCAAGCGCGTCATCGCCTACCTCAACGATCAGGTAGTGCCCCAGGCACGGCAGAACTCGTCCTCGGCCCTGCGCGCGGCCTCCGAACAGCTGAGCCGCCTCGCGGACTACCTAGAAAAACAACAGCACCCGCAGACCGTCGAAGACGCTCCCCGGGATTCACAGAGTGCATAAAACTTCGGCGGCGCTGCTCGCTCTCGGTGTTCTGGCCATCGCCGGCTGCCATCATCAGCCGGTGACCGCCGGTGCGCCGCCGCCGCCGATCCTGCTGCCAGCGCCCGGCTCCGCGTCCTACCCTGCACCACCGCCCACCACCGGCACGGCTCCCCTCGTGCCGACCACCACCAACCCTGGCGTCACCTCGGCCGCGGATCTAGCATTTGTCGCGAGCCACTCGCCCGTGTGGAGCGAGACCGGCCTCGCGAGCTGGTACGGACCGCCCTACAACAAACGCCGCGGCGCCAACGGCCAGATCTTCGATCAGGACGCGATGACCGCCGCGCATCGCACCCTCCCGCTCAACTCGCTGATCCGTGTCACCAACGTGAAGACCGGGCAGCAGGCAGTGCTGCACGTCACCGACCGTGGCCCCTTCGTGCCCGGGCGCGTGCTCGACTTGTCGCTCGCCTCCGCGAAGGCGCTCGGCGTCTACCTCCCGGGCACGGAAACCGTGCGCATCGAAGTCTTCGCTGTGCCGTCACCCATCGACACCGGCGGCCGCTGGTGTGTGCAGATCGGCGCATTCAAGGACGGCTCCGAAGCCGAGAAGCTGCGCGATCACCTCAGCCGCAAGTACGAGACCGCCAACGTCATCGAGTTCACCGGCCCCACCGGCCACTGGGTGCGCATCCGCCCCCTCCGCGATGACAAAACGCGCGCCGTCGAGATCGAGCACGACCTCAAGCCGAAGGAAGGCGAAGCCTACCTCGTCCGCCTCGACTGAGTTCCACGCCTCGCCGATCTTCGTTCAGCACATCTTTGCTCTGCCCGAATGATGCTGCAACGAACTTGTCACCCTATCAATTACGAATTGCGCGCGACCCTTCCTGACGGCAACGAACCCCATGTCGGCCTCCATCGTATCTGGCAAGGAGGGAAACATGGCGACACAACACGAAGGGACCGGGCAGCACAAGCACAAGAGCAGCGAAGAGCCGTTTCCGCACAACGAGGCCCCCACCACCAGCGGTGGCGGCAAGTCCTCCAGTGGCAAGTCCTCAACCAGCGAGCACAGCCACTCCGCATCGCACGAGGCAAAGAGCTCCGGCAGCCGCAGCGGTGGCAGCAGCAGTGAGAGCTCGGATCTGAAGGAGCGCGAGTATCGCGGTCCCGACGGTGAGATCCACCACCACACCACGACCTACCAGGAGCAGCACAAGGGCAAGAGCTAGCGCCCGCTCCGCCTGCGGCGTAAGCCGTCCACCAAGGCCCCGTCCCAGCGGCGGGGCCCTTCACGTTGCCCCCCGAACGCGAGCGTAAGAGACGGATTTGCGAATACGCATTTGCTACAAACAAGCATGCGCTGGCTGACACTCGCTCTGGCACTCGCGTTGGCTCTCCCCGCCGTCCTCGCCGGTCGTCCCGCATTCGTTGCTGGTCCTGTGTTCGCTGCTACGGCCGACTCCTCGACCGCCATGCAGGCGTCGCGCCCGCCCGCGTACTCACTGCCACCCGCCAAGCTCGCGAAGGCCGAAGCACTCGAGCGCCAGAGCCGCTGGCTCTGGGCCGGTGGCACCGTGTGGGAGTTCGCGTCGCTGCTGCTGATCCTTGGCCTCGGCTGGGCCGCAGGTCTTGGTCGCCTCGCAGCGCGAGTCACGCATCGCGCATGGGTGCAGGGGCTCATCTTTCTCCCGCTGCTCTTTCTTCTTCTGCGCGTGCTCGACCTGCCACTCGCGCTCTTCGGCCATCACCTCGGCCTCGCCTACGGGCTCTCTGTCGAGCGCTGGCCCGCCTGGTGGTGGGACTGGACCAAGGGTCTGCTCCTCAACCTCGCCGTCATGACGCTGGTGCTCTCGCTGTTGTTCGCCATCGTGCGCCATGCGCGCCGCCGCTGGTGGCTGTGGTTCTGGCTGCTCTCGCTCCCGCTCATGCTCGCCGCCATCTACGCGGAGCCGCTCGTCATCGATCCGCTGTTCAATCACTTCGAGCCGCTCTCGCGCTCCAGCCCCGAGCTGGTGGCGCGCCTCGAGCAGGTCGTCGCGCGCAGCGGTGAGCACATCCCGTCCGACCGAATGTTCCTGATGAAGGCAAGCGAGAAGGTCACCGGCCTGAATGCATATGTGACCGGCTTCGGCGGATCAAAGCGCGTCGTCGTCTGGGATACATCGCTGCAGAAGTCCACGCCCGATGAAGTGCTGTTCATCTTCGGCCACGAGCTTGGCCACTACGTGCTCGGTGACGTCACGCACGGGCTCATCTACGGCGCGCTCGGCCTGCTGCTCGCGCTCTGGCTGGCGTCCTATGTCGTCGAATGGCTGATCCATCGCTACAGCGCAGCGTGGCACATCACGAGCATCACGGATTGGAGCGCCGTGGTCGTGCTGATGCTCGTGTTCGCCATCTTCAACTTCGTCAGCGAGCCGATCGCGAACGCCATCAGCCGGCGCATCGAACATCGCGCGGACGTCTACGGGCAGGAGGTCGTGCACGGCATCGTCGCCGACCCGCAGGCCACCGCCATGCACAGCTTTCAGACACTCGGTGAGGAGTCGCTCGATGTGCCCGACCCCAATCGCGCGCTCGTGTTCTGGACCTACAGCCATCCGCCGATCCCCGATCGCGCTGCATTCGCGCGCGACTACAACCCGTGGAGCCCTGGGCATTCCCCGCGCTTTTTTCCGCGCTGACGGATCGGGTACTCTGAGCGGCATGGATTGTGTGTTCTGCAAAATTGCCGCGGGCGAGATTCCAGCCAAGCGGCTGTATGAGGACGACCATGCCGTCGCCTTTGCCGATCTCGAGCCGCAGGCGCCGGTGCACGTGCTGCTGATTCCACGCAAACACATCGTGTCCCTGGCGCACATGTCGCCGGGGGACGAGCAGTTGATCGGCCACCTGCACGCCGTCGCAAAGAGCCTGGCCGAGGAGCGCAGACTCGATGGCTATCGCACCGTCATCAACACCGGCGCGGACGGCGGCCAGACCGTGCAGCACGTGCATCTGCATCTGCTCGGTGGCCGCTCGTTGAAGTGGCCTCCCGGCTAGCGAGGCACGGCAAAAAAGAAGAAGGCCCGCACAAGGCGGGCCTTCGATGTTGCAAACGGCTCTGGCTGCTTAGGCCTGGGCAGGCTGCATCTCGTCCTGCTCTTCTTCCACGCTGCCATAGCGGCGCAGCAGGTTGGGCAGGTTCTGCGAGAAGGTGGCGCGCGGCATCACCGTATCGCAACCAGCTTCGATCGCCTTGGCCTTCAGGTCCCCCTGGATCTGCGAGACGAAGCCAATGATCGACGTGCCCCGCTTCAGCTTGGTCTTGATCTTCGGGATCAGGGTCAGCGGCTTCGCGCCCACATTGTTCAGGTCGAACAGGATCAGCGCCGGACGATCTTCCTCCGCGGTCTCGGTCAGCCGCGTGATGACGTCCTTCTCCGGCTTCAGGATCGCGACCTTGATGCCCAGCTTCTTCGTGTACTCCTGGATCTTCGCGAGGATGAACAGATCCTCGATGAAGCAGTAAATCCGGGTGGGCGCATCCTCGCGCACCGCGACCGGCTGGTAGTAGTCCGCTTCGGAGTAGAAGCCGCTGTGCGGCATGCCGCGAAACTCGCCGTTCTGCTGCTGATGGTTCGAAGAGTCGGCCACGTTCCCATTGGCGCCGCCACGATAGCTGTGGTCCATCGGCCCGACGAATACCTGCTGGCGACGGCCACCGCCGCCCTTGGCTTTGCGGCGAACGCCGCCGTTGCTGCCATTCCCGTTGCCGGGCTGCGGACGGAAACCACCGCCACCGCCTCCACTGTAGCCGCCCTGGTTGCCGGGGCTCTTCGGGAAGAAGCGTTTGCCGCCTTTATTGTTGTTGCTCTTGTTCGATTGCCCCTGATTTTGCCCCTGGCCTTGCCCCTGCCCATTGTGCTGCGGGGCAGCGTGCTGGGCCGGCGGCTGGCTGTTCTGCACGGGCTGACCGTTGGAGGCGGGCTGGCCATTCGGGGCGGGCTGCCCGCTGGCCGCGGCCGGAGCGCCCTGGCCTTTACTGGCCTGGCCGCCCTTGTTGCGGCGACGCCGCCGACGGCGATGCCCCTGTCCTGCCGGCGCTTGGCCGGGCTGGTTCTGGGCTTGCGGTGCGTTCGATGGAGGCACCGGCATGGCTCCCTGCGGCTCAAAGGCCGGGGACGGGTTCTGCTCTGTGGTCATTCGTGCACTTCCTGCAATTCTGCTGCTACGAAACTCTTCAAAAGAGCGCCCTCTCGCGGCTGCCGCAACGACGAATCAGGCAGCAAAGGTGTCCGCGAATCTGCTGATAGGGGACGGAACGGAGATCCAGACGCAACGGCGCGCGGTGTCCGCGGGGCGGTACTGCTGGCGTGGCGACGTGCTTTCGACGGAATGGAGCGTATCGTCTGCTCTCAACAGCGTTGGATGCTCAGGTTCACTGCTCCAGCAGGCTTGCCAGGGCTGGTTCACGGCCCGAAGCGCTGCGGCGCGGCTCTTTACCTTGTGACTATTCGAAGTGTGGCGAGCTCTCCGTCTGGTCCGGACCCGGTCCCTGAAGGACCTCGTTTCCCGGCCCACTTGAGGGCATCAGCCGCTCGATAGGCAAGTTCAAGCATACCCATCGCGGGGGTGGATGGCAAGTGCAAAAGCTCGCGCGTACTGTCCGGACACTGTTCAGGAATGGACAGCAGGGAACCGCACCCAGAAGCGCATTCCTGAGGCCCAGTCTCCCATGTCTACAGCAACAAAAGAACCAGAGCAGAAGGTAGTGCAGCAGCAGAAGTCGGCTTAGGACGCAAACAGCGCCGCCCGGAGGCGACGCTGCGCGAATGGCCAGTCACTGGCCTCCCAAAGAACCGCGCTCGTCTGCGGTGAGTGTTTCTCCGGTGGCGGCAGGACCTGGTAGGTGCCGTGCTCTGCCCATCCGGAGCTTGGATCGCCGGGCCCTTCTCCGTATCGGGGACCGCGTGCGTCGCTGGCTGCCTAGACTAAAGCAGTTCCCGTGCCATTCCTGGCGACTAAGTGCTTTCATGCACTTAGCCCTGCCCGCCGGCCCCGCAGTCTTCTGATTTCTGGAATCCTATCTCCCGGACTTCTGCTTTCCGTAGTCGCGAACTGTTACGAAGGAGAGCGTGAAGGTATCCAGCTTGTAAACAGGGCAGCCGGACTTCACCGCTGGCAGGTCGTGCAGTAATGCGTCCCCCGGCCAGCCAGAACTGTCCGCCGGATGGGCGCGCCGCACACCAGGCAGGGCTGCCCGGTCCGCATGTAAACCCGGTGCTCGAGCTGGAAGAACCCCCGCACTCCGTCCGCATCCACATAGTCCGACACCGACGAGCCGCCCAGCGCAATAGCCTCGCGCAGCACCTTGCCGAGCGCGGCATGCAGCCGGTCCAGCTCCGCCGCCGTCAGCCGGGCAGCCATGCGCCGCGGCCGAATCCCTGCCCGAAACAGGCTCTCGTCCGCATAGATGTTCCCAACGCCATGCAGCAGCGTCTGGTTCAGCAGCGCCGCCTTGATCGGCGTCCGGCGGCCGCGAAACAGGCTCCGGAAGTCCGCTGGCGTGATGTGCAGCGGATCCGTCCCGGGCCCTGCGAATTCAGTAGAGATCCCGGCGCCGGGTCGAGGGCTCCGGGCAGCAGGGCGGCCCCTGCCCAGGTCCGCAGCGTCGTCGTAGCCGGCGGCAGCCGTGTGCAGCCCCATGCGGCCAAACCGCCGCGGATCGACAAAGCGCAGCTCCCGGCCGGACCGCAGCACGAGCACTCCGTGCGTATGCGGCGGCCGCGGCACCTCCGCCTGCGACACCAGCAGCCGTCCGGTCATCCCCAGGTGCACGATCCACTGCGGCGGCGCCCCATCCGCGTCGCGTGCCGGGTCGGGGGGGAAGTCGAAGACAATATGCTTGCCCACCCGCCGCACCCGCGCAATCATTCGCCCGGTGAGCGCGTCCGCCATGGCGGCAGGCGGCGTCTTCATCGGCTCCGGCTTTGAGGAGAACCACGCCTTCTCAACCGTGTCGCCTGCAATGCGCGCGTGCACACCATTCGCAACGGTCTCGACTTCAGGGAGTTCAGGCATCAGGAGAGTGGGGCAGGCATCAGGACCGGTATCTAAGACTGTCGAGCCAACAGCTTAAGTGTACCGATCTTAGGAAAATTATGCTCCTCTCATAACCATGCTAAACTCCGTACAGATGGACCCTGTCCGCAATCCGTATGCTCCCGGTGCCGGCAGCCCGCCGCCTGAGCTGGCTGGCCGCCGGGCCATCCGTGAGGATGTCGCGGTGCGCCTGCAGCGGCTGCGCGCCGGCAGGCCGACCAAAAGTGTTCTCCTCGTGGGTCTGCGCGGCGCCGGAAAGACCGTCCTGCTGGACCAGATGCGGCGGGACGCAGAGCGCGCCGGCATCCAGACGCTGCGCACCGAGGCGCCGGAGAACCGCTCTCTGCCCGCGCTGCTCGCGCCCTCGCTCCGCTCCGCGCTCATTCACCTCAGCAAGCAGGAGGCCGCCAAGGATGTCGCCGTCCGCGGCCTGCGCGCCCTGGCCGGCTTCGCCACAAAGTTGAAGGTGACCTACCGCGACATCGAAGTCGGCATGGACTACGCTCCAGAGCCGGGGCTGGCCGACAACGGAGAGCTCGAAGGCGATCTGACGGCACTCTTGCAGCAGGTCGGCACGGCGGCAAGAGCCGCGGGCACGGCTCTCGCGATCTTCATCGACGAACTGCAGTATGTGGAAGAGTCGCAGCTTGCCGCACTCATCGCTGCTTTGCACCGCTGCTCGCAGGAGAGCCTGCCCCTGACGGTGCTGGGCGCCGGCCTGCCGCAACTGCGCGGCCGGATGGGCGAGGCCAAGTCCTACGCGGAGCGGCTCTTCGACTTCCCGGAGATCGGCCCGCTCAACGACGACGACGCGGCGGCAGCTATCGTCCTCCCTGCGCGCAATGAGGGCATCGAGATCGACGGCGCAGCCGTGGCACTGATCCTCGAAAAGACGCGCGGCTATCCTTACTTCCTCCAGGAGTGGGGGAAGCACACCTGGGATCTGGCGCGCAGCAGCCCCATCCGGCGCGAAGATGTGGTGAACGCCTCCGACGAGGCCGTCGCCGCGCTCGATGAGAGCTTTTTCCTGGTCCGCTTCGACCGCCTGACGCCAGCAGAGAAGCGATACCTGCGCGCCATGGCCGAGCTCGGACCAGGGCCGCATCGCTCCGGGGATATCGCCGAGCAGCTTGGCCGCGTGGTTAGTTCTTTAGGTCCCACCCGAGCCAGCCTGATCGCGAAAGGGATGATCTGGAGCCCTACCCACGGCGATACTAGTTTCACCGTTCCGCTGTTCGATCAGTTCATGCGCCGCGTGATGCCGGGGGACGACTGGCGAGCCAGCCGGGTCTGAAAGCTGTCACACGTCGCACGCAGAAATTTACTTTAAGAAGGTTTGAGATCAGGATGCGAGCAAAGACCGCGGTCGTATTAGGTGCGCAGTGGGGAGATGAGGGCAAGGGCAAGATCGTCGATGTGCTCTCGGAGCGCTTCGCCGTCGTGGCCCGCTATGCTGGCGGCCACAACGCCGGCCACACCGTGATCATTCATGGCAAGAAGTTCATCCTGCAACTGGTGCCCTGCGGCGTTCTGCGGCCCGACTGCCAGGCCGTGATCGGCAACGGCGTCGTGCTCGACCCGATGGCCTTCCTCAAGGAGGTCGAGAAGCTCGACTCCCTCGGCGTCAACACTCAGGGGCAGCTCTTCGTCTCCAACCGCGCCCAGGTCATCCTGCCCTACCACCGCATGATCGAGCTGGCGAGCGAGAGCGCCCCTGGCCGCACCCGCATTGGCACCACCAGTCGCGGCATCGGCCCCGCCTACGAAGACAAGATGCACCGCAACGGCCTGCGCGTCGTCGACCTGCTCAACACCAACATCCTGCAGAAGCACATCGAGAACGCCTGCCGCGAGAAGAACGCGATCGCGCACGCACTGTTCGGCACCGACCCGCTCGACCCGGCACAGATCTACGACGAATACGCCGCCGCCGCCGAGCAGGTGCGCCCCTACGTCCGCGACACCGCTGCCCTGCTGAACCGCGCCATCGATGACGGCAAGAGCGTGATGTTCGAGGGCGCGCAGGGCACGCTGCTCGACATCGACCACGGCACGTATCCGTTTGTCACCTCATCGTCCGCAACCGCCGGCGGCGCGGTCACCGGCACCGGCGTCGGCCCCACCCGCATCGGCACCGTGATCGGCGTCACCAAGGCCTACGTCACGCGCGTCGGCGAAGGACCGTTCCCAACCGAGATTCATGACGCGATGGGCGAGGAGCTGCGCGCGCGTGGCCAGGAGTTCGGCGCCGTGACCGGCCGCCCCCGGCGCTGCGGCTGGCTCGATCTGCCGCTGCTGCGCTACTCGAACCAGATCAACGGCACGGAGTGGCTGGTCGTCACCAAGATGGATGTGCTCGACACGCTCGCCGAGATCCCGGTCTGCACCGGCTATCGCATCGACGGCAAGGAGACCGACACCATCCCTGCCGATGTCAGCGGCCTCGAGCGCATCGAGCCGGTCTACACAAAGATGAAGGGCTGGCAGACCTCGACCGAGGGCGTGCGCAGCTTTGACGATCTGCCAAAGCTCGCGCAGGAGTACCTCCGCTTCCTCGAGCGCGAGTCCGGCGCGCGCATCGGCATGGTCTCCACCGGACCGGACCGCTCGCAGACCATGGAACTCCCCGAGTTCACCGCCGCGCTGCAGGGCATGCAGGGCTGATGAGCATGCCATCCCGAGGAGAGACGAACGCCATGATCAGCTTCACTGTCCGCATGAAATTTGCCGCAGAGCATCGTGAAAAGATCGACGGCATCCTGCGCGACCTGGCTCGCGCCTCGCGGCAGGAGCCCGGCTGTCACGTCTATATTCCGCATCGCGTCGAAGGCGAGCCCGACACCGTGCTCATCTACGAGCAGTACGCCGACTACGCAGCCGTCGAGGCGCATCGCGCGAGCGATCACTTCCGCCGCTACGCGATCGAGGGGCTTTACCAGCTCATGCGTGAGCGTGCGGTCGAAGACCTGAGCGCGATCATCTGACACAGTACGGCCCGCATAACGGACTGCGGCGTCAGCAGTGAGCCGCAGTCCGCAGCACTTTAACCGTGCCGTGGTGCCGTCTGGTGCATTCTTTTGACGCAGGGTTTTGCCCGGACTACCATCCATAGGCTTATGCATTCCAACGGCTTGGCCCGATGGCAGAGCGCAGCGAACCGCCGGGGCAGGCTCGCGCCCTGGCCGGGCCGCTCCCACGGTGCCTCTGCTGTGCACATGGCGTTGGTGCTCCTGCTCTGCGGGTGGATGCTGACGTCGCTGCCGGCCCAGGCCTCCATGCCGCTCATGCATCGCGAGGACCGGCTCCATCGCGAAATCGAAGGGCTGGAGTCGCAGTGGCGTGACGGACTGCTGCACAACGATGTCGCCACCGTCGGCCGCCTGCTCGCGGATGACTACCTCGGCATCAATCCGGACGGCACGCTCGAGACCAAGGCCGATGCCATCGCGCTGCGCCGCTCCGGCGCCATCCGGATCACCAGCATCGATCCCGAAAACGTCAAGGTGCATGTCTACGGCGACACCGCCGTCGTCACCTCGCAGGTCAGCGTCCAGGGCCACGAGGGCGAGCGGGACATCAGCGGCCACTACCACTACACCCGCGTCTACAGCCACAAGTCGGGTGAGTGGAAGATCGTCAGCTTCGAAGCCAGCCGCCTGAACGGCGACCGCCGCCGCTAAGCACCGCGCCTCACGCCTGCAAGGCGTATCTCTCCTGATCCAGCGCCGTCTCCACGCGATCCAGCAGCCGCAGCAACTCATCCGGTGCAACATGAAAGCCATCCGGCGCAGCGGTGCCCAGCATCGATGCGTACCGCATGGTCCCGATGCAGTCCGTCAGGTCCTTGTAGTGATTGATGTAGCGGTACGGCGGGATCATGGCCACGATCGCGGAATGCTCTGCCATCGCCAGAAACGCATGCGTCAGCTGGCTGCCTTCGACACACAACGCGATGCGCGCGCCGGCGCAGGCCTGCGCGACCTCACGCGCGCTGAGCCGGCCCGGATCGACGATCTCGTACCCGCGCGCCGCGAGCAGCTCTTCGAGCTCCCCCTCGTTCACCAGCACGCGGCTCGCGCCACTCCGTCCGCGATGCAGCATCACACGCCGCCCTCCCACAGGTTTCGTGTGGCGCGCAATGCGCCGTCGCAGCTCCCGATACTGCGCCGCACGCCGGCTGTTCTGCGCTTCGTTGTCGATCCAGAGCAGCGTCTCGAATCGCGCCCGCGCCAAAGGCTCCGCCGCCAGCCCCAGCAGGTCGAGATACCCCGGCTCATGCGTGTACGGCGTGTGCGCGGCCATCACTGCCGGCGCGTGACCGCCCGCTTCGAGCAGCAGCGGCAGATCGTCCGATAGCCAGTGCCCGAAGTAGAGCGAGCCCACATAGGTGGACGCGTACGCGGCACGCGCCACCTCGACCATCGCGCGTGATCCGGACACGTCGCGTACCGTCACCCGCTGCAGTGGGCGCCCGCCCGCGAAGAACCAGCCATCCCGCAGCTCCACGCCACGCAGCCGGTAGAGAACCGTCGCCCCATGCCGGCGCGTGCCGCCACGCAGCCGCGTCATCTCTTCTTCGAAATTGGTGGTCTTCTCGCACGCCGTCACCCGCGCCAGCGCTGCTTCGTCATAGATCGTCGGTGGTGTCTCCGCGACCTCTTCCGGGCACAGCACTGCTCGCTCTTCTGCCATCTCGCTCAGCGACGGCGCGCCGCGTGCGCGCCACGACAGCAGCCGGTGACGAACTCTGCGGGGGAGACTCGAAAGCAAGCGGACCCATCCTGACAGCAGGCCGAGCGGGGAGACAACGGCCTTCAGAAGGGATAGATGCAGATGCAGCCGCTGCGTTTACGGCTCGTTGCAGGTCGCGGCCACAATCAGCGCCGCCTGCACGGCCGGGCGCACGTCATGCACGCGCACCAGTGACGCGCCAAGCGTCATCGCGATGGTCGTCGCGGCCAGTGTGGCTGCTTCGCGCGCGGTGACCGGTGCATCGATGCCGCTGTGCAGTGGAGAGAGCGTCCGTCCGAGAAATCCCTTGCGCGACAGCCCCGCAAGAATTGGGCGTCCCAGCGAGACCAGATCCGGCAGCCCGCGCAGCAGTGGATAGTTCGCCTCATACGCCTTGCCGAAGCCAAAGCCCGGATCGAGCACGATGCGCTGCCCGTCTATCCCTGCACTGCGCGCCGCCTCCAGCCGCTCATCGAGCTCGCGCCGGACCAGCGGCACCACCTCGGTCGGCGCAAGCGGCGGCAGCGTCCGCCATTCGCTGGGGCGTCCGCGTGTGTGCATCAGCACGACACCGCAGCCAAGCTCAGCGCACGTCGCTGCCATCGCGTCATCCCACAACATGCCGCTCACGTCGTTGACGATCTGCGCGCCCGCCTCGACAGCAGCGCGCGCCGTCGCTGCGCGATATGTATCTACGGAGATGACAGAATCAGGAGCAACGCGGCAGACCGCTTCGATCACCGGCAGCACGCGATCCATCTCCTCCTGCGTGCTCAGCTCGCCCGTCGCTCCCGGCCGTGTTGATTCTCCACCGATATCGACGATCGTCGCGCCATCGGCAAACATGCCGAGCGCCACCTCCACCGCCTCATCCACCGAGTGCAGCCGCGCACCGTCAGAGAACGAGTCCGGTGTGACGTTGAGGATTCCCATCACATGAGCCCGGCCGCCCAGCATCAGCGACCGTGTGCGAAGTTGCCACTCGGATTGCGCCGGTACCATCATGTCCGCAGAGTATCAACTGTACTTCTCTGAATCACCTGTGCTCGCGCACGACGCCCGGCGGTTCTTGCAGAGGCGCTGATACACTCCGCCGCATGCACCGTTTCTTCGCCACCGCTCTGCTCGCACTGCTCCCTCTCGCGCCGGAGCTTTGTGCGCAGCGCGCGCCTGCTCATGTCCCCGCGCTCGCGATTCAGATCAACCGTCTGCTCGCCGACCCGGAGCTGGCGCGCTCGCACTGGGGCGTCTCTGTCACAACGCTTGACGGCAGGCAGATCTTCGCGCTCAACGATGGCGAGTTATTCGAGCCGGCGTCGAACGCGAAGTTATTCACCACCGCGGCTGCCGCGGCGCTGCTGCCTCTGCAACTTACCTACACGACCAACGTCGTTGCCGAAGGCGAAGTGGACAGCGCCGGCGCGCTGCATGGCTCGCTCGCGATCCTCGGCGTCGGCGATCCGAATATCTCGGGCCGCGCCTTTCCTTACACCTTGAAGACGGATCGCCCCAACCCGCCCCTTGCCGCACTCGAAGCGATGGCCGACCAGGTCGCCGCCAACGGAATAAAGACAATCGCGGGTGACGTAATCGGCGATGACACGTGGTTCACCGCGGAGCGCTACGGACCCGGCTGGAGCTGGGACGATCTTCTCTGGCTCTACGGCGCTCCCGTCAGCGCGCTCAGCGTCAATGACAATGCAGTGTTCCTCAACGCCAACCCCGGCGCGCAGCCCGGCGATCTGGTGACGCCGCGATGGGATCCCGCGGTGGACTACTACCAGTTACAAAATGGCCTCTCGACCACCGCCAAGGGCGCGGAGAACGCAGTCGGCATCGATCGCGTTCCCGGCTCGCTCACGGTGCGCCTCTTCGGCACCATCGCCATCGGCGGCCCCGGCCTGCACGCCGGCCTCGCGCTCGAGGACCCAGCCGAGTTCACGGCGCGTGCGTTTGTGGCGATGCTGCGCCAGCGCGGCATCGCTGTCACCGGTGCGGCGCGCGCGCGCCACCGCCCCTCCGTCGACACCACCGATCTGCGCAAGGAGCAGGAAGAGCCGCTCACGCTCACACCGGTCACGCTGCCAACCGTTGCCACCGCCCCCGCGGGCAACCGCGTGCTCGCCTCGCACGTGTCGCCCCCGTTGCTCGATGACCTCACAGTCGTCAACAAGGTGAGCCAGAACCTGCACGCAGAGCTCACGCTGCGCACGCTCGGCAAACTGCTGGCGCGCGACGGCTCGCTCGGCCAGGGCACGCGCGTCGTGCGGCAGTTCCTGATCGGCGTCGGTGTTGACCCGCGCGACTTCTTCTTCTTCGATGGCTGCGGCCTGTCCAACCAGGACCTCATCACCCCGCGCGCCGCGACAAAGCTGCTGGCCTACGCCTCGCGCCAGCCCTGGGGCGCGGCATGGCGTTCCACACTGCCCGTGGCCGGGGTCGACGGCTCACTCAACGCGCGATTCACCAACTCGCCCGTCAAGGGCAAGCTCGACGCAAAGACCGGCACGCTCGCCGAGGTGCGCGGACTCTCGGGCTATCTCACCGCGGCATCCGGGAGGACCGTCGCCATCTCGATCCTCATCAACGATCACGAGCCCGACTCGAAGGCCGAGGGCAAGGCGATGGATCAACTCGTCGAGATGATCTGGCGCGCCGAGTGAGCGAGCACCGCGCTCGCATAGAATCGTGGTTTGAGGACTCGCACGCGCACAGTCTGGTTGGGGCTATCGGCAGGGCTCGCGCTCTTCGCGGCCGGCTGCCGTTCGCTGCCGCCCGGCAAGCCGCTGTCCGAACTCACACCGGACGAAGCAGCCGGCCGAGCCGTCTTCGTCTCCGCGTGCGCCCGCTGTCACAATGCGTATGACACCACCGCGCTGCATGGGCCCAGCCTCTACGGCGTCTTCCGCAAGCCAGCGCTGCCCAGCGGCGCGCCCGCCCGGGACGATCGTGTGCTCGCCGTCATCCACCGCGGTCGCGGCATGATGCCCGCCATCTCGCTCACCGAGCAGGACGCCGAAGCCCTGCTGCGCTACCTGCATACCCTATGACCGCACCCGCCAAACCCACGGCTCCCGCCAACGATCCCCCGATCGATCCCTCAAACGATCCCGTGGCCAAGCGCGACACCTACCGCGGCCTGCTGCCCGGCATGGCCGGCATCGCGCTCTACATGTTCGTGCTCGCCGGCGTCGTCGGCTTCGGCGCGGCCACGGGCCGCTTTCCGCGCCTCTTCGTCCTCGTCAGCCTGCTGTTCGTCATCGCTGCCGTCGGACTGGCGCGGCTCTATCGATGGGGATGGGCGCTCGCCAGCGCCGCCGTCTTCCTGCTCATGAGCTATCAGGTCTGGGCCTTCCTGCGCACCTATCAGGGCCCCGCGCTCGTCATGTCGCTGCTCAACCTGATGTTCTTCCTCTACCTCGTCCGACCCGAAGTGCGCGACCGCCTCCGCTAAACCCGCACTGTCCGGATTCGCACGCCACCGTCTCACTTCCGGACAGGCTCGTTCGTGATCGGCGCGGGCACATCATCGCGCTGCGAATCGTAACTCTTCCCGTACTGCGACGATGCACGATCTGACCGCACGTGCCCGATACGGCTCGCGACGTGCTCTTTGCATATGCGCTCCAGCCCGTCGGCCTTCGATTACGTGGGAGATCGCCATGCGCTCCGTTCTGCAGGATCTGCGGTACGCCATTCGTCAGCTCGTGAAAAGCCTGGGCTTCACGCTCACCTGCCTGCTGTCGCTGGCCTGCGGCATCGCCGCGACCACCGCCGTGTTCAGCGTCGTCTGGGCCGTCCTGGTCGAGCCCTACCCCTACGCGCACCCGGACCGCATGGCACACCTCGCGCTCGGTGATTTCCAGTCCGGCCAGTACCAGGGCTTCGGCATCACGGTTCCCCAGTGGGAACAACTGCGCACCGTCCCCGCCATCGAGGACTCGGTCCTGACCGATCGGATGAACCTGACCATCACCGGTCAGGAGCTGCCCGAGAACGTGCGGGCCTGCCTGATGACCGCCAACGGATTTCACTTCTTCGGCGTCCCCCCTGCGCTCGGGCGCGGCCTCCTGCCCACAGACGCGGTTGGCTACCGCGACCCGGACCCCGTCGCGGTGCTCGGCTACGCGTTCTGGCAGCGGCGCTTCCACGGCGACCCGCAGGTGCTCGGCAAGACCATCGACCTGAGCGGCAAACCCTACGTCGTCGTGGGCGTCGCGGGCCGGCGCTTCACCTGGAACGATGCCGACGCCTACCTGCCCATGAAGCTGACCGCGGGCGGGGAGGCGAAGACCGCCGAGGTCCGGCTCCGCCCGGGTGTGTCGCGCGCTGCGGCCGCCCAGCAACTCAAGCCGCTCATCCAGCAGTTCGAGCGCCAGACCCCGAACTACTACCCGAAGACCCCGGGCCCACTCCGCGTGATCGGGCTCAACGAGCAGTTCGTCGCCACCATCGGCCCCACCCTCGCTATGCTCTTCGGCGCGGTCGCGCTGCTCCTCGCCATCGGCTGCGGCAATGTCTCCATCCTGCTGCTGGCGCGGGGTACGGCTCGGCAGCATGAGTTCGCCATCCGCTCTGCCATCGGCGCTTCGCGATCGCGCATCGTGCGCCAGTTGCTCACGGAGTCTCTCCTGCTTGCCTTGGCCGGGGCCGCGCTCGGCGTGGCGCTCAGCTACAGGCTGCTCGCGGCGATCGTCGCCCTGCTCCCCGAGGACGCCTTCCCGCATGAGGCCGCGATCGCCATCAACCTGCCAGCTCTCTTCTTCTGCGTGGCCGTCGCGTTCGTCACCGGGGTCGCCTTTGGCCTCTCCCCCGCGCTCCAACTCTCCCGCCCGGATATCAGGGAGGCCATGCAGGCCGGGACGCGTCGCCTCGCGGGCAGCGTCCGCAGCCGCATGGCTCACCATCTGCTCATCGGCGGGCAGATCGCGCTCACCCTGCTCCTGCTCACCACCTCGACCATGGCAATCCGGGCCTTCCTGACCCTGACCCACAAGCCGCTCGGCTACGATCCGCATCACGTGCTGTTCGTGGAGCTGCCTCTGCAGAGTGCAAACTACCCCACGCTCGAGAAGCGCACGGCCTTTGTGCGCGCGCTGCGTGACAAGCTCGCGCTCGTGCACGGTGTCCTCGGCGTCGGAGTGACCAGCAGTGGTCCGCCTCCGTACGGCGGCTTCTCAAGCTCGGTCGAGGTCGCCGGCAGCACCGCCGCGGACAAGCAGTCTGTCGCCGTCAACCTGGTCAGCCCGGAATACTTCAGCGTGCTCCACAGCGCGATCCGTGAAGGCCGGGTGTGGACGGACGCCGAGGACGATCACCACGTCCGGCTCGCGCTCGTCAGCCAGGCATTTGCGCGCCGCTACTTCCCGCATCAGGATGCGCTCGGTCATACCATCCGCGTCCCCTCACTCTTCCAACTGGGTCACCCGCCGCAGGTGGTCGTCGCACCGGGCGCCGACGCCCCCCTGCTGATCATCGGCATCGTCGCGGACAAGGCCAACCGCGGCCTCAATCGCCCGCCCGAGCCCGAGGTCTTCATCCCCTGGACCCTGGTCATGGGCCCAGGCGTCGGGCTCACGGTGCGCACCGATGGCCCGCCACTCGCGCTCCTGCATGACATCGGCGTTCAGATCGCCTCCGTCGATCACACCCAGCAGATGGGCGGCCATGAGCGTGACCTCGAGGGCTGGATCGCCGCTCAGCCCGAGTATGCGCAGGGCCAGCTCATGGCCTGGCTGTTCGGCGGATTCGCAGCGCTTGCGCTGGTCCTCGCCTCCGTCGGCCTCTACAGCGTGGTCACGTACACGGTCGCGCAGCGCACCAACGAGTTCGGCATCCGGATGGCCCTCGGCGCCATGCCCAGGCACGTGCTGCGCCTCGTCATTCGCTCGGCCGCCTTCAGCGTCGCGGCCGGCGTGGCCATCGGCATGGCGCTGTCCTTCGCGCTCCGCCGGCTGCTCATCGGTCTCGTCCAGCCGGGTACGAACAGCGGCAACTCCTCCCTGCTGGTCGCCGTGGCGATCCTCGGCGCCGTGGCGCTGATCGCCTGCGCAATCCCCGCCGCGCGTGCAACAAGGATCGAGCCCCTGGAGGCGCTCCGGTACGAGTGACGCCACCCGAAGTGACGCCACAAAAATCGACCCCGCACCATGATTTTCGAGCCGGTCAACGCCGCCCTGCGGCCGTGGAGTGGCTTCAGTACAATCAAGCTGTGGCTGACTCTCCCGTTCTCGCCGCTCTGCCCGCGCTGCTCTCGGCCCCGCTCGTCTCTGCCTCCTCGGTCTCGGCATCCTCGCTCTCCGCATCTCTGACCGACTTAGTGCAGATCGACACAGCCCCGCGCCGCCCTGCGCCGAAGCCGGCCTGGCTCAAGGCCAAGGCCCCGGTCGGTGAGAACTACCACTCCCTCAAAAAGCTGGCCCGCTCGCTCAACCTGCACACCGTGTGTGAGAGCGCGCACTGCCCCAACATCGGCGAGTGCTGGGAGCACAAGACCGCGACCTTCATGATGCTCGGCAACCTGTGCACGCGGCGCTGCGGCTTCTGCGCCGTGCCCAAGGGCCGGCCCGAAGCGATCGATCTCGACGAGCCGCGCCGTGTTGCGGAAGCCATCGCCACCCTCGGGCTCAAGCACGCCGTCGTCACCAGCGTGAATCGCGATGACGATATCGTTGGCGGCGCGCGCGCCTTCGCCGTGCTCATCGAAGAGGTGCGCCGGCAGGCGCCCGGCTGCCAGATCGAAGTGCTGGTGCCCGACTTCCAGGGGCGCGAAGACGCGATCCGCTTAGTCGTCGATGCGCGGCCGGAAGTGCTGAATCACAACACCGAAACAGTGCCGCGGCTCTATCGCGTCGTCCGCTCGGGCTCGCGCTACGAGCGCTCGCTGCAACTGCTCGAGACGGCCAAGCGGCTCGATCCCTCCATCATCACCAAGAGCGGCGTCATGGCCGGCCTCGGTGAAGAGATGGATGAGCTGATCGCCGTCTTTCGCGATCTCGCCAACGTCGGCGTCGACATCCTCACCGTCGGTCAGTACCTCCGGCCATCGAAGGATCACCTGCCGATGGCGCGCTACTACACGCCGGACGAGTTCGCCACGATGAAAGAAGCCGCCATGCAGATGGGCTTCCGCCACGTCGAGTCAGGACCGCTGGTGCGCTCGAGTTATCACGCGCACGAGCAGGCCGCGTCCACCGGCCTCAGCATGCTCACCTAGGGCATTCCCGCACGCGTCTTTGCCAGCGGTGCAGCAGGGCTTTTAGTATCAGCGGCGTTCCATTTCAGAGGCCCTGATGCGCATGTACGTCTCCGCCACTCCTCGTCTTCAGAAGCTTTCGCTGCTCGTCGCCGCCACCGCTGTGCTCGCCGCAAGCGCCGTCGCGCAGGCGCCACACGCCCTCACCTCTGCCGACAAGCAGCACATCGACGAGATCGTGCACAAAATGACGCTCGCCGAAAAGCTGGACTACATCGGCGGCACGGGCTTCGCGGTGCGCGCCATGCCGGCACTGCATCTGCCCGCGCTCGAAATGTCGGACGGCCCGGTCGGCGTGCGCTCCAACAGTGGCTTCAAATCCACCACCTACGCCGGCGGTATCGGGATGGCGGCAAGCTGGGATCGCGAGCTCGCCGAGCGCGTGGGCGCAGGCATCGGCCGCGATGCACGTGCGCGTGGTGTGCACTTCATGCTCGGCCCGGGCGTCAACATCTATCGCTCGCCGCGCAATGGCCGCAACTTCGAGTACTTCGGCGAAGATCCGTTCCTCACCTCGAACATCGCCGTCGCGTACATCACCGGCATGCAGAAGCAGGGCGTCAGCTCGACCATCAAGCACTACATCGCGAACAACTCCGAGTATCTGCGGCACGACTCCGATTCGATCGTTGACCCGCGCGCCATGCACGAGATCTATCTGCCGAGCTTCGAGGCAGCCGTGAAGCAGGCTCACGTCGGCGCCGTGATGGACTCCTACAACCTCATCGACGGCGCGCATGCGACCGAGAACAAGCAGACCAATCTCGACTTCATGCGCAAACAGTTCGGCTTTGAAGGCACCATCATGTCGGACTGGGTCGCCACCTACGATGCCGTGGGCGCGGCGAATGGCGGACTCGATCTCGAGATGCCGACCGGCAAGTTCATGAATCGCGCCAACCTCGAGCCGGCGATCAAGGCAGGCAAGGTCACCGAGGCGACGATCGACGACAAGATTCGCCACATCCTGACGACCGCCATGATGTTCGGCTGGCTCGATCGCCCTCAGCTCGATACATCGATCTCCTATGTGGACCAGCGCAATGCCGACACGGCGCTCGATGGCGCGCGCGAATCTGCCGTGCTGCTGAAGAACGAAGGCCATCTGCTGCCGCTCGACAAGCAGCAGGTGAAATCCGTGCTCGTGGTCGGCCCGGACGCCTACCCCGGCGTGCCCGTGGGCGGCGGCAGCGCGGCAGTGCAGCCCTTCCGCAGCATCAGCCCGCTCGAAGGCATGACGGAGTATCTCGGCAGCAACGCGACGGTCTACTACGACAGCGGCGTGCCCACATTGGCCGAGCTGGCCCTGCAGACGCACTTCACCACCGCCGCGACCGGCGGCAAGCCGGGCCTCACGCTCGAACAGTTCAAGAACGCGGAGCTGACAGGAACGCCGGCCACAACCGTGGTCTCGGCCGTGAACACGCGTGGCGTGAGCTGGGACTCGCTCAGCGACGATCCGGCAGCCCTGATGGAGCTCTTTCAGTCGGGCGTCAAGGAGGTGTCGCGCCGCTTCACCGGCTACTTCACGCCGGAGTCGGCCGGCCGCTACATCGTGGCTGCCGAGGGCGGTGGCGAGGGCACCGGCCATCGCGTGTACATCGACGACAAGCTGGTGATCGACGACTGGGACCTGGTGCGCGCCTTCCAGCCGCACATCACGGTCGAGCTCTCCGCCTCCCCCCACAAAATCGTCGTCGAGGACAAACAGAACAGTCCCATCGGCGGCAGGCTTCGGTTCGCAATTGCCTCCGTGGATCACGTCGTCACCGAACGCGCAAGACAGCTCGCGGCCAAGGCGGACGTCGTGGTGGTCGCGGCCGGCTTTCAGAACAACAGCGAGAGCGAGGGTGGTGACCGAACCTTTGCCCTCCCCTTTGGGCAGGACGAGCTGATCCAGGTAATGGCGGGGACGAACAGGAAGGTAATCGTAGCGATTACCTCGGGCGGAAATGTCGACTCCACAACGTGGCTCGAACGTGTCCCGGCGGTGCTCGAAACCTGGTATGCAGGGCAGTCCGGCGGGCGCGCATTGGCCGAAATTGTCTTCGGCGATGTGAACCCGTCGGGGCACCTGCCGGCTACATTTGAGCGCCGCGCCGAGGACAATCCGACCTACAACAACTACTACCCGGAGCCAGGGACGAAGCGCGTCCTCTACAAAGAGGGCATATTCGTCGGCTATCGCGGCTACGAGCACAACCACGTAGAGCCGCTGTTCCCGTTCGGCTATGGCCTGTCGTACACCACGTTTCGCTTTGCGAATCTTGCACTTAGCCCGCAGTCCGCAGGCGCCGATCCGAAGGTGACCGTCACCTTCGATGTCACCAATACCGGCCAGCGCGCGGGCGCGGATGTAGCGCAGGTGTACGTCTCCGATGGCCACGCGAAGATCGAGCGGCCGGAGCGCGAACTGAAGGGCTTCGAACGCGTCATGCTCGCGCCCGGCGAGACAAAGCACCTCTCGGTCGACCTGAATGCACGCTCCTTCGCCTACTGGAACGTACAGACGCAGAAGTGGACGATCGATCCCGGCAAGTTCACGGTCCACGTCGGCGATGCGGTGAACGCAACGCCGCTCGAAGCATCGGTGGAGCTGACCAGCGCTGCCGCGAACTCAAGCTTCTGACGAAAGCCGCCGCCACTGACCTCAGCCCCAAGGCTGTTTTGCTGGAGGGTTCTCCGGCTGGGGCGGCGGCGCTTTGTCCGCTAGAATCTTGTTTTGTCCCGAGGAGGAAAGACCGACATGGCAGTCTCGACTATGGCCACGGTTCCCGCGCTGAAGACAGTGCATCAGCAGTTGAAGGCGCGCATGGAGAAGGCGGTGACCGACTTCCAGCAGAACCTGACCGCCACCCGCACGGGCCGCGCCAATCCGCAGATGCTGGACCGCGTGCGCGTGTCGTACTACGGCACCGAGATGCCACTGAATCAGGTCGCCCAGCTCTCGATCCCGGATGCGCAGACGATCCTGATCACGCCGTTCGATCCGTCCGCCATCGGGGAGATCGAGAAGGGCATCCGCACGGCCGACTCGAGCTTCAACCCGCAGAACGACGGCAAGGTCGTCCGCGTGAAGGTGCCCGCGATGACCGAAGAGCGGCGCAAGGAAGTGGTAAAGCAGTTGAATAAGGTGCTCGAAGAGCATCGCACCGGCATCCGCAACATCCGCCGCGACGGCAACGACGCCATCAAGAAGGCGACGAAGGACAAGCAGATCTCCGAAGACGAAGAGAAGCGGGCGCTCGAAGAGATCCAGAAGCTGACCGATGAAGAGATCAAGCGGATGGAAGAGCTCTCGAGGAACAAAGAAAAGGAAGTAATGCAGGTCTGAGGGCGGTCTCTCTGCGCCCGGTTCGCTACTTGCAAAGGCCCGCAGGCTTCCAGTCCGGTGCGAGCGACGACCAGGGCTGGGTCGAATCGTGTAGCACCAGCACTAATCCCCTTCGGTTCTCTGTGCCGGTAGCTCTGACGACCATGGGTGGTCCCTCGGGGATCAGGACGTCCACCCCTTTGTGGCCCACCTGCTTGCCTGCAGGCGTCTCCAGACAGGATTCGCCCTCCTCGGTGTAGAAGGCCTCCGCGCCCGGGTGGCGATGCACCACGCTCTGCATTCCCGGCGTAAACACCGCCTCGGCAAACATCGCCATGTACGTGCTGTGCGCGTCTACCGGCAGCGGCCCGATCTGGGTCACGTGCTCTCCCGCGGCGGGCCGGTCGTCCTTGGCGCCGATGGTGAAGACCCACACCTTGCCGAGCGCTTCGAATACCTGCCCATGCGCTCCTCGTGCCCCATCCGCGGCTGCGCGGTCCTCGAAGCGATCAAGCGACCAGTACACCGGTCCGCTGGAGTCTTTCTTCCACGCCTGACTCGCCAGAACCCAGCACCCGGTCTCGCCAGTACGCTGGGCGACGGGCTTGCAGGTGACCGCCATGTCCTGAGCAGCGAGATTGTGAGCAGCGAGGCTGAAGCTCAGCAACGGAACAGCGCAGAGAACGGGCCAGCAACGATTCAGCTTCATGACGTCTCTCCTGGAATACCTGCGTGGCCCGGAAGACGCTTGAGCGTATCACCCGCCATTCCCGCGATCGGGGAGATCATCGCGATGGCACCAGCCAATTGCGTTGCCTGTTCAGAGAAGCCATTGCGGCGCTGCGTTCAGCAGGACCGCACCTCAGTCGCGTGCTCCGCTCAGGCGGTTTGCTTTGCGCTCTTCACGAGGCCGAGCTCGATGAGACTGCTGGCGGTGGCGAGGAGGGCGTCCTCGTTGGAGCGCGGGGTCCAGCCGAGCAGGTTCCGGGCTTTTTGATTGCTGGCCTGGTTTTGCTTACCAAGCTCCGGAACGATCTGCGCGACCTCCTTATCGAATAGTGACATTACGCGGAGCACCCAATCCGGCAGCACGCGGGTGGGCGCGCGACGGGCGGCCTCGCCCAGCCTTGCGCGGAGCACGCGGGAGATCTGCTGGAAGCTGAGGAACTCGCCGGCGACGGCAAGGAAGCGCTGGCCGGCCGCAGAGGGACTGGTCATTCGTTTGTTCGGCCTTCACCATCTGCCACATCCGCTCTGCCAGATCGCGCAGGGTGGCCTCCGGCAGCGCTGCTGGAAGCTTGGCCAGGCGGGTGAGGACACCTATGGTGAGTTCCTGGTGGACCTCCTGGGGAAGTTCGTTGAGCAGCCCGCCCCTCGACTGGCTCCTGAAGCGGCTCAGGAAGTCGGTGAGCCGGGCCTCTTCTTCTGCAGTCCCAGGGGGACAGGGGAAGCCGGCTAGCTCAAACTGCTCCAGGAAGCGAAGCTCGCGCTGGTGCTGACGGTAGAACCGGTACGTTGAGCGCGACATGGATAAAGGCCTCGCGCGCCTCCATGCCTGGGGTGTAGCCCTCAAGAATGCCTCGGTGCTTCAACTCGCTGAGCCGTTGATAGAGCGCCTGGATGATCTCTTCTTTGCTCGCGAAGTGGTGGTAGATGACGCCGGGGCTGGCGCTGGCCCGTTCTGCGATGAGGGACATGGGCGCGTGATGGAAGCCACGCTCGACGACCACGTCCAGCATGGCGTTGAGGATGGCGTCGCGTTTGCCAGGCTTAATGCTCTTCGCGGCTCTGGGCGGTGCTGGCACGAGTGCCATTGTTCCACGCGCGAGCGGGCCGACGGTCTCAAGTCGGGCGAGACGGAAGGCGAGTGTCTGTCCCGCGAGTGAGAGCCTGCCAGGGAAGGGAGAGAAAGCGCCTGGGTATCTCCCTGATAACCGGTTGAGAGTCATGGACTTGAGTGGCACAAGCGGTTCCGTTGGGGAGCCTCATCCGCCATTCGGGGGGCTTTTACGACCATTCGACCCACTTGGGTTCGCCCCGCCTGCTGAACCACGTAGCCTGATGATGAATGAGTACCCCTCGGTAATTCCCGGGAGACTCTGGCGTCGTACTGCCGTAGTTGCATCTCGTTGCATAGACTGACATCTCCTGTTGCGAACGGGAGTGCGGTCTTAACGGAGCCTCAACGGCTCATACCAGGAGATCTGAATGTCGAAAGCAGTCAAGTACGCGGAGCGGGCCGTTACCTTCGCAGCCAAGGGCGCGTGGACGGTCTTTGAAAAGCTGAACAGCATCCGTCCAAATGCGTCGTTTACGCCCAAGTGGTCAGAAAAGCCACTGCTGAAGAGCTACCAGAAGGAAAAGCCTCCGCTGGGCTGGCCGCGCACGACGGATTCGCTCTGCCCGAAGTGCGTGCCGGAGATCCGCCAGCAGATCATCGACGGCAAGCTGCCGCACGAGATCCTGCTCAACGAGAAGGTCGGCGAGATCAAGGCGCAGATCATCGAGCGTGACGGCCAGATCCTGATGGTGAAGGACTGCCCGAAGCACGGCCACTTTGAAGACTTGATGTCGATGGACACCAAGTTCTTCAAGCACCTCGAAGACGTGTTCCCCGGCCGCGACATCCGCGCGCACAACGACGAGAAACTGCATAATCACGGCACCTCGACGGTGACACATGGCCGCGGCTCGGTGCTGACGATCGATCTGACCAACCGCTGCAATATGATGTGCGATCCGTGCTTCATGGACGCGAACCAGGTGGGCTTCGTCCACGAGCTGACGTGGAACGAGATCAAGACCATGCTGGACAACGCGATCGAGATCAAGCCGCGTCGTCAGATGTCGGTCCAGTTCTCGGGTGGCGAGCCGACGCTGTCGCCGTACTTCCTGGACGCTGTCGCTTACTCGCGCAAGGTGGGCTACAACTCGGTACAGGCTGCGACCAACGGCATCGAGTTCGCGAAGTCCAAGGAGTTCTGCCGCGCTGCTGCTGAAGCGGGTCTGCGCTATGCGTACCTGCAGTTCGATGGCATCGGCAACGCTGCCAACTCGCACCGCAAGGTCGGCAATGCATTCGACGTGAAGCTCCAGGCCATCCACAACCTGCACGAAGCAGGCGTGGACATCGTGCCAGTGACCACGATCGTGAACGGCATCAACAACGAGCAGGTGGGCCGCATCATCCAGTTCGCGCTGGATAATCCGAAGCGCATCAACTTCCTCTCGTTCCAGCCGGTCAGCTTTACGGGCCGCGACGAAGAGGTCAGCGACGAGCGCCGCGCCGCGCAGCGCTACACGCTGAGCCACCTCGCGCATGATGTCAAGAACCAGACCGGCATGGGGATCCCCGAGCGCGACTGGTTCCCGATCAGCTTCATGAGCACCTTCTCCGACTGGGCCGACCTGGTGCACGGGCCGAACGCGGATTGGGGTCAGCTCTCCTGCGGATGCCACCCGAACTGCGGTATCGGCATGGCGCTGATGATCGACAAGGAAACGAAGGAAGCCGTTCCGGTGACCGCATTCCTCAACGCCGATCGCCTCGCGAAGGACGTGGCCAAGGTGAACGACGCCGCGCGCGGCAAGTTCCTCTCGATCGTGGGCGTCTCGCTTGCGCTGCTGCGCAACTACGACCCGACGATGTCGCCGACGCACTTCCGCATCATGGACCTGCTGGCGAAGTTCGATAAGTGCTTTGGCGCCACTGGCCGCAACTACGGCAAGGTGACGAGCGATCGCACGATGGCGGACATCGAAAAGCGCCGCGCGGATCGCTGGAACTTCCTGTTCATCGCAGGCATGTGGTTCCAGGACCTGTTCAACTACGACTTCCGGCGCACCGAGCAGTGCATCATTCCGTACGCGACGCAGGAAGGCGAGATCAGCTTCTGCGCGTACAACACGGGCGTGGGCTGGCGGAACATCATCGAGAAGATGCACATGACGGCAACGCTCACGAAGTGGTACGACGAGCACGGCCGGCATGAGATCTTCGCGGGCGGCAAGAAGGTCGGCCTCGGCGAGGCGGAGCACACGCTGGTGTTGAACCGCGAGCACGTGGACGCGGCAGCCAACGACACTCTGGACAAGCTGGGCATTGCGAAGAACAGCCGCGAGGAAAAGATCCGGGCACGCGATGCCAAGATCAAGACCGATGCGGAGGCCGCAAAGATGGCACGCCTCTACAAGGAGCACGTGCTGGGACAGAAGCCGGTCGAAGGCCTGGTTTCTCTCGATGCGATCAAGCCGGCGCCGCCGGCGGCAGTCGATCGTGAAGAGCCGGTCATGGGCGACTAAGTCGGAAGACTGAACGAGACAGTAAAGAGGCCGCCAGCAATGGCGGCCTTTCTGCGTCTGCCCCTCATGTTCGGTTTGCACCGTCCAGCATGGAACCGCTGCGTCAGAGGTTTGGGTTCAGGGCCGCGCCGCAATCGCCAACTCCGCGTCCTGTCCTAGCGATGCCGGTAGAGGCTTAGCAAGTGCAAGGAAGACAAGGGCGAGCAGGCACAGACCGTGGAATGGGCCGGCCCAGCGAATCCCGTGCAGGTATATGTAACTTTCGGGCGTGAAGATCATTGCGTATAGCAGGAAGTAGGGCAAGAGTGTTCGCTGCTCTGCTGCCGGCGCTCTGAGTGAGGCGACGCAAAGGATGGCGAACGATCCATAGAGTGACAGCAGCGTGTACTCGAAAGACACCGGAGGGATCACGATGCTGAGGGTCGACAGGATCACGATCTGGTTGAGGGTTGGCAGACGCCAGATGCGGAGAAAGTAGACCAGAAGGCAGAGGACGGCCATCGAGCGCATGTAGATAGGCACGAATGGCGACAGATCCGGGTGAGAGGCGATGGTCGCGAATTTGACCAGGGCGAAGATCGAGTGGTCCACGGTAAGCCCCACCTGTCTCCGGCGTAGAGTTTTCCGAATGCCTGAAGCTGCGCACTGCTCCATCGAAATGCGAATACGAGATCCGAACTGATCGCTCGCAAGCCGCACAATGTGAGCGCGAGCGCTGTTGCTGCACCGACGACCATATCGATATATCTGCGGCGCGGCAGGAAGAGACCGAACAAGACAAACGGATAAAGCTTGAGGGCTGTTGCAATGCCGAAGCAGACGGCGGCGACTTTGTAACTCCGGCGAGAGAAGGCCCATAGTCCGCCTGTGATCAGAATCCAGGGCAGCACCTCAATGTTCGAGCGCTGCAACAGAAACATGAAGGGGTAGGACGTAATCGTTGTCGCTAAGACAAGAAGCAGTGCGTGGGCTCGCGCCACTGAACGATTCCGCAGGACCCGGTAGAAGGCCAAGGCCAACCCGACGCCTGCCAGCAGAATGAGCAGGCTGAACGTTCTGCCACTCGTGTGTGACTTGAAGAGGCCAACGAAGACCAGCAGCATGGCAGGGGGATACATAAAGTAGGTCTTCATGTGCAGGAACTCGGGGCTCCCGTAATGGCTGATAGTGGCAAGCAGATTGCGGTAATCCCCGTAAAACCCCCCGGGATAAAAGATGTAGGGGAATGTGTACGGAAGCGAGCGCCCAGCCATGCGGGCGATGGCGGACCCAAGAAACGACAGGAACGTGAAGAGGGTGGAGGCCAGAACGAACACGCGCAGGCTCATGGGCAGCGGTAGTTCGCGTTCAGGGGTACGGGACCGCTCTTTGTGGCCTGGCAGAGACGTGGCCATCATCGATGTGTCGGTCATGGTGTTTGCTTCATCGTGCCCGCGAGAGGATCTCCAACTGAGCGGGCGATATGTAAGTGCCATTTGCATCGTCCTGGACAGTGCAGCCCTGCTGCATGCAAACGAATAGAGCACTGCCGTATCCCTTGACTGGGCACTGGATCAGGAGTCCATTGGGACGCACGTCTGTGCACCCTGGGTGATGCAGCGACGTTCGCTGCCAGTCAACCTCGTTGGGGTGACTGCGAAAGAAGTGGAGATACTCCTCCGCACAGAGGAGCGAAGTCGCAATCAGCAGGATGGTGAGCACTCGGGTCTTCAGCATGATTGCTTCTGAGGCTGCGCAGGACTGTTGCTATCCAGATGTGTGACTTGGGATGAGAATACAACGCCGTCAGCGATGACGCGGTCCCGGCTGTGCAGAGACCGTATCGCGGTCGGCTAGCGTGAAGCCTCCTGCTCGATCTGTGTGTCTACGTGGGTTTGGAGGGCGGCGAGACTCGCGTCCGTGAAGGCAGGTGGCGCATGAAGGATCGCGAGCAGCCGCTGATACAAGCGGGAGCGCATCGCGTGGCGGTCCTGCGCGCGTGTGATGTAGCGGATCACGACCTCGAGGCTGCCGCTGGGCCGCAGCTCGACGATGGGGTCGGCGCTGAGTGTGCCCAGGTTGCCGCTGGCCTGCCGCAGCCGACGCCATTCCCGCGTGGCGAGTTCGCGATCTTCGCGCGTGATCTCGTCGACTGCCTCGCGGATCGCATCGGTCACCGCATAGATGTCTTCGCCGGCAGGCAATGGGAAGTGCAGCTCCTCCCACAGCCACTGTCCGGCGGTGGAGAAGTTGAAGTAGTGGCCTTCGATGGCGTAGCTGTTCATGAAGGCGACGCGCCGTCCGGTGGGCCGGCCACTCTCTGTCCAGTTGCCGGTTTCGAGTAGCGTGGTGCGCAGCAGGCCGACCTCGACCACCTCGCCGCCGACGCCATTGATCTCGACCCAGTCGCCGACGCGGACGCCATTGCGGCCCATCAGGATGAACCAGCCGCAGAAGGCGACGATGAAGTCCTTGAGCACAACGGTGAGGCCGGCCGTGGCGAGGCCGATGATGGTGGGCGTCTGCGTGGGCGTGCCGAACAGCAGGATGAGAATGAGGGCGATGCCGACGAGCTGCACGCTAAACGAGAGCACAAACTGCAGCGTCTGCTGGCGGCGGTGGTCGAGCAACGTGCGGCTGGTGAGGAAGCGGCGCAGCAGCCGGCCGGTGAGCATGGTGACGACGATGATGCCGACAAGAAACAGGCACGCGCGCAGGATGCGGTGGACAACCGTGCGCTGCTGCGCGAGCACCAGCGCGTCCCACTTCGCGTAGGTATCGCCGAGCGCATTCAGGTCGCGGATGCGGCGCTCGGATTCGGTGATGGCCTGGCGGCTGGCGGCCATAGCGTGCAGCTGGCTCACATCGGAACCGGTGGTGACGGGTTGGCCGGTGACCACCGGCGGTGCTGCCGTATCGACCTGGGCGGCGATCTGATTCCTCTGTTGCAACAGAGACTGTGCCATGTGCTGAGCAGCCGTCTGGGCGGTGACCAGCTGGCGATGACGGCTGCGCAGGGACGACAGGGCGCGCAGCTTGCCGACGAGCGAACGCAGGGCCTGCGGCGTTTCGAGCGCTTCGGTTTCGGACGCGGAGGCGGCCGTCTCCTCCTTGTGCGCGGACTCGTGCTCATCGAGCGCCTGCTGGATCAGCGCATGACGATCTGCGCCGAGCCGGATCAGGGTCTGATGGAGCTCGTCCGCCTCGTCGATATCGAGCGCGAGTTGTGCCTCCGCGAGCTGCAGGGTGGCGTCGTCCGGGGCGGATTTCTGCTTCAGGGTGGCGACATTGGCCTGCTCGCCACGGATGCGCTCCTCGAGTGCGCGGACGCGCTGCGCCACGGGAAGAGCCTCACCTTTGAGCGGGAGGGGCTGGACGGTGGCGTTGCGCAGCGCCGTGGCAAAGGCCTGGTCCACCTCATTGTCGGCCAGGCGCAGTGCCTGGTCGGCGAACCGGTGCTCCTGCTCGACCGCTGCCTGGGTGGCCAGGTCCCGCGCTGTTCGCAGGGGCGACTGGTCGACCATGCCGGGGGTGGCTGGCGAGAAGGCGACGTGCGACTCAAGCGAAGGGTCTCCGCTCGAGATCAACTGTTCGCTGACGAACAGGGCGAGGAACAGCAGGAGCAGGGTGCCGAGCGCACCGAAGCGACGCATCCGGCTCAAGGGTCGGCGGATCAGGGGGAGTCGATTCATAGCAGTTCCGGGATCGGGCGCAGCACGCTCCGCTCGAGTGTACGGAATCTGGCAGCCGGTGCCACTCCGCGCGAGGTGCATTGACTCTTTAGGAACCGCGGGTACAATCAGCGCATACCGGGCCGCACCCGCAGAGCTGTGGCCGTCGGCACATTCAGCCAACTTCCAAGAACATGCCAGAGATCTGCAAGCATCCCAAGGTTCGCGTTGTCGCCCGCGAGGACGACGTGGAATATGTCGAGTGCGAAGAGTGCGGCGAGGTATTTGACGCCGACGAATACAAGGAAATGACACAAGACGCGAACGAGGACGAGCTCATCGTCGACCAAGTCACCGACGAAGAGGCCTGAGCCGGATCAAAGCGCGTGGGTCGACTCGTCTGAACCGAGCCGGCTCGCCTCCCGCCATGTGTAGTGGAACCACGAAACCAAGGTCAGCACAAAGGTAGCGATGAGCGCGAACCGCCGCGCCTCCTGCAGCAGCGGGGCTGGGTAGCACGCTACCCAGAGAGTCATGGCCACAGCGAGGATCTGCGCGATCGTGTTTGCCTTGCCCCAGAGGCTGGGACGGAACTCACGCAGCCCTGTGCTGGCGTAGAGCAGCGCCGCCACGACCAGGATGCCGACATCGCGGCTGAACACCAGGATGGTCACGCGGCGCGGAATCAGTCCCTGGTGCATGAGGACGAGGAATAGCGTGCTCAGCAGCAGCTTGTCGGCGACCGGGTCCAGGTATTCGCCGAGACGCGTGCGCTGCTGCAGCAGCCGGGCGAGCAGGCCGTCCAGCCCGTCACTGATGCCGGCCAGGATGAACAGGGCGAAGGCCGTGCGGTAGCGTGCATCCAGCACCGCGGTGACCAGAAACGGAATGATGCAGAGCCGCAGGAAGGTCAGCTGGTTGGGCGCGGCGCGAAGGTCTTTCAGCACGGGTCGGTGGTCACGGGCATGCGGGGCGGGGTGCGGCGGCAACGCGCAACCTGCTGTGAATCAATCTACCGTATGGCGCGCCCCGGGACCAACGGATGCGCCTGCCGGAGGCGGGCCGCCTTGCTATACTGGAAGCGCTGCAACATCAGGTGCAGGCGCGTAGCTCAGTTGGTTAGAGCGCTACCTTGACACGGTAGAGGTCAGGAGTTCGAGTCTCCTCGTGCCTACCATTTCTTTCTGCAATAGCACCTCTTTCCTTCACATGACGGTGACGTGGCTGTGTCATCTGTTGCCTTGCGCGCGGGCGCGTACTCGCGTCTCCATTCGGAAATGAGGCGCTCCGGCGTTAGGCGGGGAGCGGAGTCATGGCAAAGGCGGTCTGCACGCGGTCGCGGCCGGCATGCTTGGCTTCGTAGAGGGCCGCGTCGGCCTTGCTCAGGAGCGTCTCGATCGTCTCAGCAGGTGAGCTGTAGTTCACCAGTCCAAAGCTGCAGGTAACGCGCAACTCGGTGGTGCCCACGAGGAACGTCTCACTGCGAATGACACGGCGCAGTTGCTCGGCACGGGCGCGGGCGTCCATTGCTTCGCAGTTTGGCAGCACGATGACGAACTCTTCGCCGCCGTAGCGGCCGATCGTGTCATAGGGGCGCAGTTCCTGGGCTAGCCGCTGCGCCGCCTCGCGGAGCACCTGGTCGCCGGCCAGGTGGCCGTGTGTGTCGTTGATTGCCTTGAAGTGGTCGAAGTCGAGCAGGATGAGCGAGAGCGGTGACTGCGCACGCCGGGCTCGCTCGAGTTCGCGGCCCAGCGTCTCGACGAGCGAGGAGCGGTTCCACAGCCCGGTGAGGCCGTCGTGCGTGGCACGGTCATGCAGCTCCCTGGTGCGCTCCGCGACCAGAGCTTCGAGTTCGCGCTGTCGTTTGAGCAGCGATTGATGCCGCCACCTCCACAAGGATCCCGCCATGCCGGCGAGAGCGAAAGTGCCGGCGCTATAGAACCACCAGGTCTGCCACCACGGTGGCGTCATGGTGAATTGGAGCGTAATCGGGCTTGAATCCTTGTGGGTGTACCGATCGTGGGCGACGACCTGGAACGTGTACGCGCCCGCGGGCAGTTGCGGGTAGCGCGCCTGACCGGAGGTGGTGTAGACCCAGTCCTGGTCCTGCCCGCTGAGGCGGTAGCGATAGCAGATCGCGCCTTCATGCAGATACGAATTGGTGGCGAAGTGCAAGGTCAGCGGGGCACGCGTCCATGGGTACGAGAGCGCCTGATCAACGGGGAGGTTCTCTCTGCCGAGCGCCATTGAGGTGACACGCAATCCCGGCGCGGGATGGAGAAGCACTCTCTCGGGATCGTTAATGTGCGTCAAGCCGTTACTTGTGCCGATGTAGACGCTGCCGTCCTGCGCGGATAGGAAGCTGTACTGGTCGAGGTCGTTCCAGATGAGCCCGTCCTCCTGCGTGAAGCGCGACCAGTGCCGCCCGTTGAAGACGTCGATGCCGTGATCGCTGCCTGCCCAGATCCAGCCGCGGCTGTCGGAGGCAAGCAGGGTGACCGAGTTCGACGCCAGCGGTGAGCGTTCGACATGCTGGACCGCGACAACCTGATCACCCTGCAGCTTCAGGTGGGCGAGTCCCTTAAATACGCCGTTGATCCACAGATCACCGCCGCCATCGAAGACAAGCTCCATGGTGCGGCTGAAGAGCTCATGCTCGTTTGCCTGCACTTGCGTCCAGACGCCCTGGTGGAGGTGGAAGAGCCTGTCTGGCACCGCGGCGTAGCAATCGCCGGCGTTCCGGCAGAGGGCGCCATAGACCGGCTGGCCAGGAGGGAGCCCCGGAATGGGCAGCAACTCGATCTTTCCGGAGCGGCGCGTCACGGAAAAGAGACCTGCCTTGGTGGTGATCCAGAGCTCCTGCCCCGGACCGCGGAGAAGGTGCCAGATGCGACCGGGCGCATGAATGCTGGCGGTCTTGCCACCAGGAGCGAGGGCCACAAGCTGATCGGGACTCTGCACTGCCCAGAGTGTGCGGTCGGCAGTGACGAGAGTCATGATCGCCTGACGCCCGCGCAGAGCGGGAGAGGTAAGCGTCTCGATGTGCCCGGCGTTCGGAAGCATCCGGTTCACGCCGCCATGAGTCGCGACGTAAATGTCGCCGTTTGGGGACTGACTGAGTCCCCAGATGAGCGAACTGCTGAGGCCGTCGGTGGTTGTCCAACTTTCGACGTTCCCGAGCCCGATCGTCTTCAGCAGGCCTTTGCCGGCAAGGCCGATCCAGATTGCTCCGTCGCGTGTGCTGCCGACGGAGACCGGCACCGCATCCGGAAATCCCTGCTGCCCGGTCAGCACGCGCCAGTCGCCCTTCTCCCAGACCAGCAGATCGTTTTTTCCCGGCATGAAGATGCGGCCGGCTGTGTCCTCGGCCAGAGAGGAGTAGCGAAGCTGGGTTGGATCCGCCGTTCCCGTGCCATCGCGGAGCAGGAAGCGATCGCCGCCGCGGGGCAGGTATAGAACATGATGCGTGCCGCGTACCCACAGGCCGCCGTCGTGGTCTGGCAGCATGCGCTCCCAATCGTCTTTCGGAACGCCTTGTGATTCGCGCCAACTGCGCAGCTTGCCATTCGTGACCGTGACCAGGCCATCGCCCGCCGCGAGCCACAATCGTCCTGCCTGGTCCAGCCCGACGCTGCGGATCTCTTCGAAATCCTTCGGCAGCCCGAGCGCCTGTACCTGGTTCTCAGCCACCCACTCATCGCCCCGAGGGGTAAATGCGAGCAGCTCTCCCGCTTCAGTAACGGCTAGCATTCCATCCGCCAGCGGGGCCAAGGCATCCCGCTCCGGCAGGCGGACGCGGTTTGTGCCGTAGCGGACCTGGCGGAAGGTGGGCTCGTTTGCCGCGTCACCCACAAACAATCCGGCGGTGGTGCCGACCCAGAGACGGCCCGCATTGTCTTCCTTCAGAGCAATCACCTGCCCGATGCCACAGCTCTCTCCGAAGGGCTGAAAGCGCACGCCGTCGTAGCGGAACAGCCCATTTTCGGTGCCGACCCAGAGGGAATCATCATGGGTCTGCAGAAGGATGCGGACGCCTAGATTGTCCAGGCCCTCGGCTTGCCCGTACTGGCGGAAGGACACACGCTGCGCGAGGCCGGGAAACAGGCTCAGCAGAGCCAGACCCTGGACGCACACGATCAGACCGAGCTTGCGCAGTTGTCCCATCAGGAGGTTTATCGACAGAAGGTAAGGAGATCTGCGATTACTTTTGGCACGGGCGCGCCGGGGTGTTTTGTGATGGCTGCGAGGGCTGGCGTCGGCACGCCCGGCAGACTGAGGCATTGTCTCCGTGTCGGCGTGGGCCGCTGGTTGACTGGCCAGGCGGTGTCGGGGCGCAGAAAACGGTTTCGTTGGACTGGCCCGCTTGCTGAGGAGCAAGATGGCTGCTCATGTCGGGTGGCTCCGCGCCGCCAGGCATTCACTTCTACAGGTGACGAGGCCGGGTTTGTCTGTAATGCGCGATAGCCAATCTTTTCTGCGGAGCCACAGGACGCCCCGCTCGATTCTTGCTGCTCTCCTTTGTTGCACCACTGTGGGGGTGGCCCAGGCTCCGCCGCCAGCGGCGCCGGTTCCGGGACCGACCGAGATACTGTATGGGGCGGCCTACTACAGCGAATACGAGCCGTACGACCGACTGGACCAGGACATCGCCCTGATGAAGAAGGCCGGGCTGAACGTGGTCCGGATGGGCGAGTCCACGTGGAGCCTGTGGGAGCCGCGGGACGGTCAGTTCGAGTACGCGTGGATGGATCGCGTGGTCGATGCCATGGGTAAGGCCGGGATCAAAGTCATCATGGGCACGCCGACTTACTCAATCCCGACGTGGCTTTATCACGAGCACCCAGAGATTCTGGTGCGCCCGCTCGGCGGCGGTCAGTCGTACTACGGCATGCGACAGAACATGGACACGGATAACGCGGATTATCGCCGCTACTCGCAGCGCGTGATCGTGAACATGGTCGAGCACTACAAGAACAATCCCAATGTGATTGGCTGGCAGCTCGACAACGAGACAGCCTCGTACAACGCGGCGAATCCCGATGTAGTGGATGGATTCTTTCGCTACCTGAAGAAGAAATATGTCACCACCGATGAGCTGAATCGCCGCTGGTTTCTGAACTACTGGGGCGAGGACGTGAACGGCTGGGAGAACATGCCGGGACCGGACAAGCCGCAGAGCACGGCCTACAAGCTCGAGTGGTCGCGCTGGGAGCAGATGCGGGTGACGGACTTCCTGGGCTGGCAGGCTGACCTGGTGCGGCAACACCGCGGGGCTCGGCAGTTCGTCACGACCGACTACGGCGGCATGATGAAAAGCGACGTGAACGAGTACGAGGTCGCGCGACATCTCGATGTTGTGGCTGACAATATCTATCACCCCACGCAGGACCGGATGGATGGTTGGCAGCAGGCGATCCAGGGCGATTACAGCCGCTCGCTGCAGCATGCGAATTTTCTAGTCACCGAGACGAACGCGCAGACCACGGACTGGAGCTCGTCTTTCCAGTACCCGCCTTATGACGGGCAGCTCCGGCTGGATGTGTACACGCATCTGTCGAACGGTGCCAACATGGTCGAGTACTGGCACTGGGCCACTATCCACAGCGGGCAGGAGACGTACTGGAAGGGCGTGCTGTCGCACGATCTGGAGCCGAATCGCGCGTACGCTGAGGTGTCGCGCACCGGCAACGAGCTGAAGCGGATCGCGCCGGAGCTGGCGAACCTGAAGCTCGCGAATGACGTCGCGATTCTGTGGAGCTCCGATTCGCTGAACGCGCTGACGTTCATGCCGATCCGGCTCGCGGACGAGCGCAATCAGTGGGGGCAGGAGCAGGCCGACTACACGCTCGTCGCGAACCAGATGCATCGCGCGCTGTACGACCTGCATGTCGGTACGGACTTCGTCTTTCCGCAGGACGCGGACTTCTCACGCTACAAGCTGCTGATTGTGCCGCCGCTTTACATTGCGGACGATGCGCTGCTGAACAAGATCTCCGCGTATGTGAAGAACGGGGGCCACGTGCTGATGGCGTTCAAGAGCGGATTCGCGAATGAGGATTCAGCAGTGCGCTGGGTGAAGGCGCCGGGACCGCTGCATGAGGCGGCCGGATTCACGTATCAGGAGTTTTCGAACCTGGCGCAGCCGCTGAAGCTGAAGGGGAATCCGTTCGGGGTGGGCGATGCCGATAACACGGTCAGTCGCTGGGCGGAATTTCTGATGACTGACCATGCCGAACCGCTGGCCTGGTATGACCATCCATTCTTCGGCAAGTGGCCGGCGGTGACGCGGAACCATTACGGCTCGGGTAGCTTGACCTATGAGGGCACGTATCTTTCGGCAGCGTTGCAGAAGAGCGTGACAGAAGGCGCACTGAAGGATGCGGGCATCGCGCAAGTCGATCAGGCGTTGCCGGCCAGTGTGCACGCGCGCCATGGCGTGAACGGCAACGGGAAGCACATTGACTACTACCTGAACAACTCGAGCGAGCCGCAGAGCTTTGCGTATCCGGTGAACGGCGGCACAGATTTGCCGACGGGCAAGAAGATTGCCAAGGGTGCGAATGTGACGGTCGGGCCGTGGGATGTGTTGATCGTGGAGGAGTGATCCTCCACGGCATCGCCTAAGATTGGAGAGGGCTGACGGACAGACTCGTCCAGCGACACATCTCACGTAACACGCGACCCACGATCAACCAGGAGCACTATGGACCGGAAAGCAACAGCGGAATGGCACGGCGGGCTGAAGGACGGCAACGGCAAGATCTCGAGCGACAGTGGCGTGCTGAAGGACGCGCAATACTCATTCAGCACGCGGTTTGAGAACGGCATAGGGACGAACCCGGAAGAGCTGATCGCGGCAGCCCACGCCGGCTGCTTCACGATGGCGCTGAGCGCCCAGTTGAGCAACGCGGGGCTGAAGCCGGAGTCGATCGACACCACGGCCGCCGTCACCCTGGGCCGCAAGGATGAGAAGCCGACCATCACGCACATCAAGCTGACTACGCGCGCGAAGGTGCCAGGGGCGGATGCGGCAGCGTTCGACAAGGCAGCGCAGGAAGCAAAGTCGGGCTGCCCGATCTCGCGCCTGTTCGCGGGCAACACGGAGATCACCCTCGACGCGACGCTCGTCTAGCGACCGCAACCACACAGCAAAAGCGCCGTGCCAACACTAAGGGGTACGGCGCTTGGCATTTGTTTGAGAGGCTTCAGGAGCGGGCGCGGACGAAGTCACGCATCTGCCTGTTCAGGTCGGCGGCCTGGCGCAGTCCGGTGTCGAGCAGCTTCATCCATTCCTTTGCCTGATCGCTGAGCTCGGTCATGTTCACCAGGTAGCTCGCCTGCACGATGATCTCGAGCGCGTTGTTGATGTCGTGCGTGATGCGCCGGATCTCTTTTGCGTCGTCCGGGGTCAGGTGACTGGAACCGCCGTGGTCAGTGGTCTGTTCTGCTGCTTCGGCCATATTGCTGTAGTTTACAAGGGCTGGACAGCGTGCCCTGCTTGTAACGTTTGACATTCCCCAGGTGCTTTGCGAGACTCGTTGTTACTGCCCGTCCAGCACCTGCTGGACCGATCCACGTGCCGAAGTGGCGGAATTGGCAGACGCGCATGGTTCAGGTCCATGTACTCGCAAGGGTGTGGGGGTTCGAGTCCCTTCTTCGGCACCAGCTTCTCTCTGTAACTCTCCTCTGATTTTCAGGATGCGGCCTGATCGGGTTCGGTATGAGTGGTTCGGCGTGACCGCCGTTCGCGAGTACCTTGATGCCTATCCGCCGCTTCACCTGGTTCACCGTCGCGTCACGATTGCGATAGGCTGACATGCATGCTTCCACCGCAGCAGCCTGCCACTTCTCCCGACATGCAGCCGCAGCCAGCAGCCGATGCCGCGATCTGCACGTGGTGCCCCAACTGCGCGGCGCGGCTCGAGAGCAGCCGCTGCAAGCTACTGTGCCGTGACTGCGGCTACTACATGAGCTGCGCCGACTACTACTGACCCGCGACGTTTTATTCTGGAGCAAGCAGCCGAGCTTCACTACTGCTTCCGAGGGCCCCGACATGTCTGATCAGCGTCTGCTGCCATCTGCCGTTTGGACGTCCGCATTCTGGTCGGGCGCGTTGTGCGGTGTCGCCGCGATCTGGATCGCGGAAGAGTTGCGCCGCCGCCGTTCCGTTCCCCGGCTTTGGCTGGTGCACGATGCGTCGCGCGACCCCGGCTCGGCGCGGGCCATTCCGCTAAAGCGGGATGCCGGCGCGGGCGATCCAGCGTGGCTGACGCCGCCGCGCGCCGGCTCGCCGCATCCGTTCGAGCGGCCGGGTGGCGCTCCCGGGGGCAGCACTGCGCCGGAGATGCAGGAGACGCCGGACCGGCCAGAGCAGTTCATGGGGCACCACGATCCGGCAGAGCCCGTTCAATCGGCCATGCGGACTCACGTGGAGCCGCCGGACGAAGACACAAATCGTTCTTAAGCTGGTTCGTTTAGACACAAGACTTGACGGCTCGCTTACAATTGGCGTCGCCTTTGGGCTGGCGACCTTCCCGGTCTGAACACCAATAAGGGAACGTCACCATACCCTTCTGCCCTTTACGGAGATTGCCTTGCGAAACCTTCGAATGCCTGTATGCGCTGCGGCTCTGGCCCTTCTACCCCTCTCTCTTTCTGCTCAGCTTTTTGAGCTGAATCATGGCCACGCGATGGAAACCGGCCTGAACCCGCAGGAAGAGGCGACGATGCGACGCCTGGACAGCCTGAACACGTTGCCCGGCGGCCCGTGGCGCTTCAAGGCAGGCGATGTGCCGCATGGGGAAGACCCGGCGCTGGACGACAGCAGTTGGAAGACAGTGGAGCCCGGCACCGATGCGCCTACCGAGGCGGTCTGGTACCGGCGCGTCATCGAAGTGCCGCAGACGCTGAACGGTTACGACTTGACGGGTGCGCGTGTGTCCTTCCGCTTCCGCGCGTACGCCAATGGGCCGATGCCGGAGATCATTTACTACAACGGCCGTCGCGTCGCGCTCGGTGATGACCTAGAGCCGATCACGCTCTTCGACGATGCCAAGCCCGGCGACAAGGTGCTGGTCGCGGTCAAACTGCTGCCGACGGTGGATCAGAAGCGCTTCGCGGGTGTCGATCTTAAGATCGAGTTCTCCTCCAAGCGGCCCAGCCCGCTCGACTTCGAAACAGAAGCCCTGACCGCCGCGACCCTGATCCCGACACTCTCGAAGAATGTGAGCGGTGATCAGCAGTCGCTTGCGGGCGCGATCGGCGCCATCAACATGGGCGCGCTCGACAAGAAGGATCAGCAGGCGTTCGACGCGTCGCTGCGCGAGGCACAGCAGAAGCTGGAAGCTGTGAAGCCCACGCTGCAGCAGGCGAATATGCACCTGACGGGCAATTCACATATCGACGCCGCGTGGCTCTGGCCCTGGACAGAGACCGTGGATGTGGTGAAGCGGACCTTCGGAACCGCAGCGCAGTTGATGAACGAGTACCCGACCTACACGTACACGCAGTCCGCTGCGCAGTACAACCAGTGGGTCGCCGACAAGTATCCGGAGCTGAATGAACAGATCCGCAAGCGCATCCAGGAAGGGCGCTGGGAGCTGGTGGGCGGCATGTGGATCGAGCCGGACCTGAATATGCCGGATGGTGAATCGCTGGTCCGTCAGCTGCTGGTGGGGCAATCGACGTTCCAGAAGCTCTATGGCACGACAACGCGCATCGGCTGGAATCCTGACTCGTTCGGTTACACATGGCAACTGCCGCAGATCTATAAGCGCTCCGGAGTGGACTACTTCGTCACGCAGAAGATGACGTGGAACGACACCAATCAACTGCCGCTGAAGCTGTTCTGGTGGGAGTCTCCCGACGGGAGCAAGGTGCTCACCTACTTCCCGCATGACTATGCAAACAGCGATTTGAATCCAGTGCGCCTGGCCCGCAACATGGTGGAAGCGCGGCAGCGTGCGAACGGCATCACCAATGTGCTGGATCTGTTCGGCGTCGGCGACCACGGCGGCGGCCCAACCCGCGCCATGCTGGACGAAGGGCTGCACTGGATGGAGCCGGGCAAGGTGGTGCCGCGCTCGGAGTTCGGCACAGCGCAACCGTACTTTACGGCGATGGAGAAGCAGATCGCTCCCGACTCGCCCACCTGGAACTACGAGACGCTCGCCAGCGGCGATCACAAGCTAGCCGAACCACCGGCGGGCGAGATCACCATTCCGACCTGGAAAGATGAACTCTATCTCGAATACCACCGCGGCGTGTTCACCACGCAGGCTGACCACAAGCGCAACATGCGCGATAGCGAAGAGTGGGTGCTGAACGCGGAGAAGTATGCCTCGCTCGCGTGGCTTGATGGGCGCGAGTATCCCGCGACCGAACTGACCGATGCATGGAAGCACGTGACGTTCAACCAGTTCCATGACCTTGCTGCCGGCTCGGGCATTGGCGTGATTTACCGCGAGGCACAGAAGGACTACAACCAGGTCCACTGGTCTACCGACGAGATCTCGACCAAGTCGCTCAAAACTGTGGCGGCGCGTGTCGACACACGCGCAACCGCAGGTGGTGTGCCTGTCCTGGTGGTGAACCCGCTGGCCTGGCAGCGCAACGGCCTTGTTGAGGTCGAGGTGCAGATGCCTTCGGCAGCTGCCGAAGGCGTCTCGATCGTCACGGACAAGGGACGTGTGCTGCCTTCAGAGGTTCTGCACAGCGATAAGGCGACGGGTACGTACCGGTTGCTGGTACGTACCGAGGATGTTCCGTCGATGGGCTACCAGGTGCTGCGGGCAGTGCCAGGACGCAGGACGTTCCCGACCGATCTGAAGGCCAGCGGCACCACCATTGAGAACGCCGCGTTGCGTGTCACTGTCGATGCGACGACTGGCTGCATGACCTCGTTGTTCGATAAGCAGCACAACTACGAGACGCTCGCCGCCGGCGCCTGCGGCGACGAACTGCAGGCCTTCAAGGACACGCCGAAAGACTACGACGCGTGGAACATCGACCCCGGCACACTGGATCAACCACCGACGACACTGCACACCGTGGAATCGGTGAAGCTGGTGGACCAGGGACCGCTGCGGGCGACGCTCCGCATCACCCGCACTTGGCAGAGTTCGCACTTTGTCCAGGACATCTCGCTCTACGATGGAGGGCACAGCGTTGAGGTCGGCAATGACATCGACTGGCACGAGACGCATGTGCTGCTGAAGGTATCGTTCCCGCTGGCAGCGACTGCACCAATGGCCACGTACGAGATTCCGTACGGCACGATCGAGCGCCCGACCACGCGCAACAACAGCGTCGAGAAGGCGAAGTTCGAAGTGCCGGCGCTCCGCTGGGCCGATCTTGGCGACAAGGAACATGGGCTCACGCTGATCAACGAGTCGAAGTATGGCTATGACGCGGTGGGCAACCAGCTTCGCCTGACGCTGCTGCGCTCGCCCATCTGGCCCGATCCGGATGCAGACCGCGAGCGGCATCACTTCCGCTTCCAGCTCTATCCGCATGCAGGTGACTGGAAGCAGGCCATGAGCATTCGTCATGGTTACGAATTCAACTACCGGCTGAAGGCCATGCAGGTGGAGCCGCATGCGGGCACGCTGCCGGCGGAGCACTCCTTTGCCAGCATCGCGGATACGAACGTGGTGCTTACGGCGATGAAGCGCTCTGAAGACGGCAAGGGCCTGATTCTGCGCTTCTACGAATGGGCCGGTAAAGGCGGCAACGTGACGGTCGCGGTGCCTTCCGGCGCCACCGGCGCCTCCGTCACCAACCTGATGGAGAAGCCGGAGGGAAGTGCGCTCAGCGTCGCCGGTGACAAGGTGACCGTGCCGGTCACTCCGTACCAGATCCAGACGATCCGGGTCGACTACGCGCCGGCGAACGAGAATACTCAGGCGATGTCCCGCTAACCAGCAGCAGTCAGAGGTCGCCCGCGCGCATGCCTGTGCCGCGGGCGATTCTGTCTGCTGACACGGTAAACTGAAGCGTTCGGTTCGGCAGGTCGCAGGGAGAGTCATGAAGGCAATTGCAAAGAGCCGCCGCGAACGTGGCCTGTGGCTTGAAGACGTTCCAGTCCCCGAGTACGGCATCAATGACGTGCTCATTCGTGTGCGCTACACCGGTATTTGCGGCACTGACGTCCATATCTACGACTGGGACGAGTGGGCGCAGAAGACGATTCCCGTGCCGATGGTGATCGGACACGAGTTCGTCGGCGAGATCGTCGAGGTTGGCGCCAATGTGAACGATTTTCACCCGGGTGACATCGTTAGCGGTGAGGGTCACGTGACCTGCGGGCGCTGCCGCAACTGCCTCGCTGGCCGCCGCCACCTGTGCGCGGCGACCTCCGGAGTCGGTGTGAATCGGCCCGGAGCGTTCGCAGAATACGTCACTCTACCGATGACGAATATCTGGCGGCATGAGCCGAACGTGAACCAGGAGGTCGCGGCGATCTTCGATCCATTCGGCAACGCGGTGCATACGGCGCTGTCGTTCCCCGTGCTTGGTGAAGATGTGCTGATCACGGGTGCGGGCCCCATCGGCATGATGTGCATCCCGGTCGTGAAGCGTGCGGGCGCACGCCACGTCGTCATTACTGACTTGAATCCATATCGGCTGGAGCTCGCGCGCAAGATGGGCGCGACGCTCGCGATCAACCCGACCGAGACTTCGCTCCGCGGTGTGCAGCAGCAGCTTGGCATGACGGAGGGCTTCGATGTCGGCCTCGAAATGTCGGGCAACGGGCAGGCCTTTCGCGACATGATCGACAATATGTCGCATGGCGGAAAGATTGCCGTGCTGGGGATACCTGCCAAGGAAGTTGCGCTCGACTGGTCCAAGGTGATCTTTAACATGATTACGATTAAGGGTATTTACGGCCGCGAGATGTACGAGACCTGGTACAAGATGTCGGTGATGATCCACTCCGGTCTCGATATCTCACCAGTGATTACGCACCGTTACAGCTATAGCGACTTCGAGCAGGGCTTCACCGCGATGCGCTCCGGGCAGACCGGCAAGGTAGTGCTGGACTGGACCGGACTGATCTCCTCGTGAGCGGCCATCGTTTATGAGCGATTTGGATCCGTCGTCCCTTGAAGCAGAGCAAGACCCGTCTACTCCTGCAGCGCATCATCTATCGCGCTGGAATCGCTTCTTCTACGGCAGTGACGGACTGCGTGCTGGGTGGCGTGCGCTGCTGTTCGTATGCATCGTGGCAGCAGTCGCGACTCTGCTGGGAACGGTCGCTCATCTGTTCGTCGATATGAGAGCGCCGGACAGTCAGCATCCGATGCGCCCCGCGACTGCACTCTTGTCTGAGATCGTCAGCCTGGTCGCCGTGGCTGCGGGAACTCTGGGGATGTCGCGCTTCGAGGGCCGGCGCATCGGGTCCTACGGTTACGAAGGGCGGGCCCGCGTCCCACGCTTCTTCTGGGGCTGCCTTTGGGGCTTCGTTGCAGTCTCTGTGCTGGTCGGGGCTCTCTGGCGCGCGCACTGGCTGGCCTTCAGCCATTTGCTGCTGCATGGGCCGGCTGTCTGGGGCTACGGACTTGTGTGGCTTTGTGTGTTCCTGATCGTCGCCTTATTCGAGGAGTCGCTGTTGCGTGGCTACCTGCAAGCGACCCTCACTAAGGGGATGGGGTTCTGGCCCGCGGCGTTGACGCTTTCGTTGCTCTTCGGCGCGATGCATGGAACAAACAAGGGTGAGTCGCCGGTCGGGCTTTTCTCGGCGGGCGCAGTGGGGCTCGTCTTCTGTCTCAGTCTCTGGTACACACGCTCGCTGTGGTGGGCCATCGGATTCCACGCGACGTGGGACTGGGGGCAAAGCTTTCTCTACGGAACTGCCGATAGCGGCGCCGTGTCGCAAGGTCGCCTGCTGGCCAGCCAGTCAACAGGCCCGCTGCTGTGGGGCGGCGGGCCCACCGGTCCGGAGGGCAGCCTGCTGATCGTACCGCTGCTTCTCCTGATAGCTGTTGCGATGTGGCTGTGGTGGGGCCGCCGCGGTCTTGCGCCGGCCCGCACACCCTATCAACCCTAGCGCGAACGCGACGACGTACGTTTGGCCGCGGTACGACTGCTGCTCTTCGTAGCGCGCTTGGTGCTGGTCTTGCCGCGGCTGCTGGTCGACTTTGCACGAGCAGTCGAGCGATGCGCACTCGCTGACTTGCTCACGGAGCGACGCTCGGCCGCATCGGGCGACTTCGACTTTGCCTGTGTCGCGCGCTTGCCACCCTTCGAGATCTGTTTCTTACGCGCGGTCTCGCGGTCGACTTCCTTGCCACCATTCCGGCTCGCCGGCTTCTTGCGGCAACTACCTTCCTGGTGCTCGCTCTTGCCAGGTACCGGCTCGTAGCCGGGCCAGCATCGTGAGCTCTTCGTGTAGGACTTGCTCTTTGCCTTGGTTGCCATACGGAGTGAGAGCCGTTGAGGGAAGAGTGCTGTTGCCCCAGGCGGAGCGAAACTGGCGCTGTGCTTGATTACGTGAAACTACGCGCATGTGCAGACACCTTCGTTCCTCCAGCAGCGTCTATAGCGTCACTGAGAGCGTCACGGGTGGAAGGTAGGCTGAAGCGGTGGCAATGGACGAGACAGATGTCGCGATCGTTGGAGGGGGGCCGGTCGGTCTCGCTGCAGCGATTGCGTGCGCGATGCGCGGGCTGCGCGTCTTTGTCGCGGATGCAGCGCAGCCGCCGCTCGACAAGGCATGCGGGGAAGGACTGCTGCCACATGCCTTGCGCGCACTCGAAACGTTAGGCGTGTCGCTCAGCGAACAGCAGGGCGCGGCTTTCGACGGCATTCGATTCATCAGCGATGGCATAACTGCGGAGGCGAGCTTCCGCGCGGGACATGCGCTTGGCGTGCGTCGTACGGTGCTGCATGAGGCGATGTGCCGACGCGCACAGTCGCTCGGCATTGAGCTTGCGTGGGGAGAGCGTGTGATCGGTCTTACAGCGCAAGCCACTGGCGGACTGATGCTCGATCGCCGGTGCATCCGGGCGCGGTGGGTGATCGGTGCGGATGGCCTGAAGTCGCGCGTGCGCACATGGGCCAGCCTCGACAAGGGGCACATCCGCACGCGCCGCATCGGACAGCGCCGCCACTTCGCGGTGCGTCCCTGGAGCCGTTTTGTTGAGGTGTACTGGTCGCAGCAGGGGCAAGCGTACGTCACGCCCGTTGGAACGAACGAGGTGGGCGTCGCAGTGCTTGCGCGTGAGAAGGCTGCGTCACTCGGCGCGTTTCTGGAGAGCGTTCCGCAGCTGCGGGACCGACTGGCGGGCGCAGAGCCGACGACCGCTCTGCGTGGAGCGCTCAGTGTGGAGCGCAGGCTGTCGCGCTGCACGCGAGGAAGTGTCGCATTGGTGGGAGATGCGTCAGGATCGGTGGATTCCATCACTGGCGAAGGACTCGGAGTCGGGTTCCGCCAGGCACTCTCATTGGCGGAGGCGATCGCTGCCGGCGACCTGCGTTCCTACGAGGCCGCCACACGCTCCATCATGCGCGTGCCATCTCTCATGTCGCAGGCACTGTTGCTGATGGATCGCTCAGCACTGGTGCGGCGTCAGAGCGTCCGTCTTCTGGGGCACTCGCCCCGACTGTTCGCGACCCTGCTCCATGTCCATACCGGCGAGTAGCGGGGCAGACCGGGGAGGCTATTCCGCGCTGCGCTTCTCAGTCAGCCAGTGATCCACCGTAACGAAGCGCACCCCGCTGTGTGGCGCGACACCCAGCAGGTTCGCTGTGGCGGTCACGGTGCGCCGACGGTCGCACCCCATCTCCAGGTGGCCGCCATCGTGCATCAGGATGTTGCTGCCGCTATGCCGCCGCTGGTTGCGCACGATCCCGCCCTCAATCGTGCTTTCGAGGGCCGCGGCGGAGCGGGCCTTCCAGTCGCGCGAGTTCACGTTCCATAACACCGGGACCAGCGAGAGTTCTTCGAGGACGCGGAACAGCCCCGGATGGCGCCCCCCGTACGGGGGGCGGAAGAGGCGAACGCGCTCACCGATCACGTCCTCGATGCGCGCAGTTGCGTCGGCCACTTCGCTGCGGATGCGCGCCGTGCTCAGGTAGTGCAGCTTGGGATGCGTCATAGTGTGCGAGCCGATGACGTGGCCTGCCTGATGGACCTGGCGCAACAGGTGCGGCTTCTCCTCGGCATATCGGCCGATCGCGAAGAAGGTCGCCCGCACGTGCTGCCGCGCAAGGACGTCCAGCACCTGGCCGGTGTAGGGGTCGTTTGGCCCGTCGTCATAGGTGAGCGCCACTTCTGCAGGATCGTCGCCGGCGATCAGCGCCTCACCAAACACCTGCGACCCCGGCCAGAGTGCGGCGTAATGGTAGCCACCTACAGCGAGCCCACCGGCGAGCGCAGCCGCGGCTGTGAGCGAGCCCCACAGTGGCAGCAGCGCCTCGCCAGAGTCACGATGAAGGAGCGGGTGCACAGCGGGAAGTGTAGCAAGCGCACTCCGCCTGGGTGCGATTCGCGGGCGTATACTTGGCAGCGGATCAGGCAGCATCCCTCTGCATGGGAGCTGCACTGGAGGCACCCATGAGTCTGACGCCCGTCACCAGCGCTCCTGCCGGAGTTGCCAAGATCACCCCAGACATACTGCTGGAACGCAAGAAGGCGAAGCAGCCGATCACGGCGCTGACCGCCTATGACTATGCGACGGCGCGCATTGCTGATGAGCAGGGCATCGATCTGCTGCTGGTGGGCGATTCGCTCGCGATGGTGGTGATGGGGCTGGAGAGCACGCTGCCCGTGACGGTCGAAGAGATGCTGCACCACACGCGTGCCGTGCGCCGTGCCGTGCGCCGGGCCATGCTGGTGGCAGACATGCCGTTCGGCTCCTACCAGGTCTCGCTTGAGGCAGGCATCGCGAATGCAACGCGATTCGTGAAAGAGGCCGGCGCCGAGGCGGTCAAGATCGAAGGCCCCCGTCCTCAGCTGGTGGAGCGATTGGTGGAGGCAGAGATCCCGGTCGTCGGGCACATCGGTCTGACGCCGCAATCCGTGCATCGCATGGGCGGTTACAAGGTGCAGGGCAAGACAGCCGCGGCCTGCAAGCGGCTGCGTCGCGAGGCAAGCGAACTCGCGGCTGCGGGCGCGTGCGTGATCGTGCTCGAGGGCATGCCGCGCGAGCTTGCCGCAGAGATCACGGCGGAGCTGGAGGTCCCGACCATCGGCATCGGTGCGGGGCTCGACTGTGACGGACAGATCCTCGTCTTCCACGACCTGGTGAACCTGACGTTTGCGCCGCCGGCTCGCTTTGTACGCCGGTATGCCGATGCGGCTGGACTCTTTCGCGAGGCTATCGGGGCCTATCGTGACGACGTCGTCGCGCGACGCTACCCCGCCGAAGACGAGAGCTATCACCTGCCGGCGGGCACGTCGCTTGAGCCGAGCAAACCGACGCTGCGCCGCAAGGCCTGATCCGGGATGCAGATCGAATCCACCGTAGCCGGGATGCGTGCTGTTTCCCGCAGCCTGCACCGTGAGGGACGCACGCTTGGCTTTGTGCCGACCATGGGCGCTCTGCACGCGGGACATCTCGCGCTGGTGCGCGCCGCGCGTGCGGAGTGCGGTGCTGTCGCGGTTTCCATCTTCGTGAACCCCACCCAGTTCGGACCCAACGAAGACTTTGCCAAGTACCCGCGCACGTTTGAGCAGGACTGCACGCTGCTCTCTGCGGAAGGAACGGACTTCGTGTTCGCACCGTCGCCGGAGGAAATGTACCCGAGCGGTGCGAGCACGTTCGTCGAGGTCGCAGAGGTCAGCGATCGCCTGGATGGCGCCTCGCGGCCCGGTCACTTTCGCGGGGTCGCAACTGTCGTCGCCAAGCTATTCCACATCGTTGCGCCCGATCGTGCGTACTTCGGACAGAAGGATGCCGCGCAGGTCGCGGTGCTGCGGCGCATGGTGCGCGATCTGAACTTCAGTCTAGAGCTCATCGTCTGCCCGACAGTGCGCGAGCTCGATGGACTGGCGATGTCGTCGCGGAATCGCTATCTCAGCCCGGCGGAGCGGCAGCAGGCGCTGATGCTCTCTCGCGCCTTGTCGGCAATAGCGGAGGCGTTCCGCGCCGGTGAATCGTCTGCATTGCCACTGCTTGAGATCGGACGCGCCACACTCGCCGATGAACCGGCGGTTCGCGTCGACTATCTCGCGATTGTGGATCCGGACACGTTGCTTCCGCTCGCGTTGGCAGCGCCGGGCGCGCTGGTTGCGGTGGCTGCCTATGTGGGCAGCACGCGCCTCATTGATAACCTGCTGCTCTGATCAGGTCCGCGCGATCCGCATGGCGCGCGTACCCGACACGCAGGCATTTCCCTCGACGAAGTAGCGCAGCGGGCGCTCTGCTGCCTTCGTGATGCCGATACGCGGGGTGGCCACAATGTGTGCCGAGCGTTCGCCATCGTCGCGCAGTTGCAGATCGCGGGACGCCTCGAGCAGATCGGCGCCATTGTGACTGGCGCGCGTCAGGCCAAGCGCGGCGCAGAGGCGCCCGGGTCCCGACGTGAGCAGTCGCGGCGCAGCATCGGCGCTCAGCCCGCGCAGCGTGGCCATCCTGGCGAGCCCCGCGATCGGTTCCAGCGCCCGCACGAGCACGCAGCCGGCCTGACCTTCGCGCTCGCAGGATATGTTCAGGCAGCTATGCATGCCATAGATGAAGTAGACATACGCATGCCCTGCGGGGCCGAACAGGACTGCGGTGCGCGCCGTGCGCCCGGCAGCGGAGTGCGCCGCGGGGTCGTCCTCTCCGAAGTAGGCTTCGGTCTCGACGATGCGGCCGACCAGCAGGTCCTTGTCGAGTCGCCGGACCAGCAGCATCCCGAGCACCGCTTGCGCCACGATGTCCGGCGGCCGCTCGAAAAAAGCACGCTCCATCAGAACTCCGGGGAGGCCGACGTCGCTGGTTCGGGAGGTCACCATCTGCTCGATGATAAGGGGGCGAAATGCGTGCGTGCGCTTGCGGAGGGCACCCCCGGCGCGCTCCAATCGTCCAATACGGGTACACACCCTCTCGAGGAGCTCTCGATGCGCAGTGTTGTTCTTGCCGGATGTGTGTTGCTGTCGGTCGCGGGTGCGTCCGCTCAAACGCTCCAGACGCGCTCCTCGGCGGAGACGAATGGGGCGCCCAACCCTGCGCTGAGCCTGCCCGCCGGCACCAAACTGCTGGTGCGCATGGATAAGGGGCTGGACTCGTCGAGCGCCATACTGGGCCAGAGCTGGACCGGCACGCTGGTGAACGATGTGGTGGTCGGCAATCGTGTTGCGCTCAAGAGCGGAACACCAGTGGACGGGCTGGTGGTAAAGGTGAAACGCGGCGGTCACCTGCGCGATTCCGGCGAGCTGTCGATTCGGCTGATCCGCGTCAACGACGGCACGGTTGCGAGCGACATCCTGACGCGCGACAAAGAGGGTCACTGGAAGAGCGGCGTCACCAAGATTGGCGGAGGCACTGCGATCGGCGCGCTGATCGGTGGCCTGACTGGCGGCCCTACTGGTGCGGTGGTGGGCGGAGCAGTGGGCGCGACCGGCGGTACCATCGCTGCTACCACCGGGGGCAGTAAGAAACAGGCGGAGATACCCGCAGAAGACGTGCTGACCTTCACCGTGCAGTAGAGCCGCGAACTCCTAATTGGCAGTCTTCGCCGACTGTTTCACGTGCGCAAGCACTTCTTCGGCATGGCCCTCAGGCTTCACCTTCTCGAAGACGTGCAGCAGCGTCTGGTCCGGTCCGATCAGGAAGGTTGTGCGCTCGATACCGCGCACCTTCTTGCCATACATGTTCTTTTCCTTCATCACGCCAAACTGATTGGAGACTTGTTCGTCTACATCAGCAAGGAGTGTGTAGGGCAGGTCGTACTTGTCTTTGAATTTCTTCTGCGCCTTGACCGTGTCGCGTGAGATGCCCAGGACCACGACGCCTGCCTTCTCGAGCTTCTGAAAGGCGTCGCGAAAGCCGCAGGCCTCGATCGTGCAGCCGGGTGTGTCGGCTCGTGGATAGAAGAACAGCACAACTGGCTTCCCGCTGAAATCGCTCAGGTGCACCGTCTCTGCGTTCTCGTTCTGCAAAGTGAAATTCTCGACTGTCTCGCCCACCTGCATGCTCGGCATCTCCTCTTGTTGCTGGCGCTTGGCGCGCTCTGTGTCCGGTAGCCGACCAATCGCGGTCTACCCCGGAGTCGCTAC
>NZ_JBMGJV010000018.1:0-74999 GCF_051025295.1 Candidatus Dedyshia acidiphila
TGCCATCGAGGTCAAATGGATGGCACGCCCAGGGGAGTGGAATGCAAACGGCAGAGATCGACGACAAGCTGACGACCATCTTTCGAGACATCTTCGACGATGACGACATCACGCTTCGTCCAGAGATGACGGCCGCCGACGTGGCGGAGTGGGATTCCTTCAACCACATCAACCTGATCGTGGCGACAGAGGCGAAGTTCGGCATCAAGTTTCAGACGGCAGAGATCGAGTCACTCAAGAACGTCGGTCATCTCGAAGACCTGATTGCAAAGAAGCTGGCCGCCCTGGGCCGTTGAACGCACGTTGCATCGCCCTGCTGCAACGTACTCACCGCGTCTGCAGCAGGATGGAAACCGATCCGCTGACCGCGTGCATTCCGCTGTTAGACTGAAAAGTCAGTCGAAGCGGCGCGAAAGCCGCATCAGCGAGGTACGCACGATGAGCGAAAAGAACGGCAACCACAACGGCTCCAAGGCGAAGGGCGAGACAGAGACGAACGGACTGCGGCTGAAAACCGGTCTGGCCGAGATGCTGAAAGGCGGCGTCATTATGGACGTCACCGACGCGCGCCAGGCGGAGATCGCCGAAAAGGCCGGCGCCGTCGCCGTCATGGCGCTCGAGCGCGTGCCGGCGCAGATTCGTGCAGAGGGCGGCGTCGCCCGCATGGCGTCTCCGAAGAAGATTCGCGAGATCATGCAATCTGCTTCGATCCCGGTCATGGCCAAGTGCCGCATCGGCCACTTCGCCGAGGCACAGGTGCTGCAGGAGCTCGGTGTTGACTTCATCGACGAGAGCGAAGTGCTCACCATGGCAGATGAAGTTCACCACGTGGACAAGCACGCATTCACCACACCGTTCGTGTGCGGCGCGCGTGATCTGGGTGAGGCATTGCGGCGCATAGCAGAGGGCGCGGCGATGATCCGCACTAAGGGCGAGGCCGGCACGGGTGACGTGGTGCACGCGGTCAAGCACATGCGGCAGATCGTGAAGGAGATGCGCGGCCTAACTGTCCTGGGTGAAGAAGAACTCTTCGCCGCGGCGAAGGAGTTGCGCGCACCTTACGAGCTGGTCCGCATTGTGGCGAAGACAGGCAAGCTGCCGGTGCCGAACTTCTCCGCTGGCGGTATCGCGACTCCGGCCGATGCGGCGCTGGTTCGTCAGCTCGGGGCTGAGGCGGTGTTTGTCGGCTCGGGCATCTTCATGCACGACTCGTACACGTTTGCCGAGCCGAAGGAAGCGGAGATCCGCGCGCGGGCGATCGTGCGTGCGACCACACACTACGACGATCCCAAGGTACTGGCCGAGACGAGCGAGGAGTGCACCGGCGCGATGAAGGGCCTAGCGATCTCGGCTCTCGAAGCATCGCAGTTGTTGCAGACGCGCGGCCACTGATCTCAACCAAGCGCAAGCTGGATCAGGGGGTGCCGTCAACTGCGGCACCCTTTTGATCTTCCAGGAGTGGAAGCTTTGTCGGAACAGCAGCCAGCCAGCGGGCTGACAGGAACAGAAGCGGGGGAACGAGTCCGCATCGGTGTGCTCGCGATCCAGGGCGACTACGCAGCGCATGCGCGCGCGCTCGAAGCAGCCGGTGCCGCGCCGGCGCTGGTGCGCAAGCCGGAGCAGCTTGCGGCGCTCGACGGGCTGATCATTCCGGGCGGCGAATCCACCACCTTCCTCAAGTTTCTGGAGCGCGACGGCTTCTTCGAGACGCTCCGCGAGTTCACTCGTTCCACGCCCACCTTTGGCACCTGTGCCGGTTGCATATTGCTGGCCAGCCATGTGACCCATCCCGCGCAGCAGAGCCTCGGTGTGCTCGACGCAACGGTCGAGCGCAATGCCTATGGCCGCCAGATCGATAGTGCGATCACGGAGGCTGAGACGCACCTCGGGCCAGCGTACGACGATAGCCCGCTCGAAACCGTCTACATTCGCGCGCCGCGCATTCAGCAGATCGGCTCGGATGTGAAGGTACTTGCGGCGCGCGACGGCTTCCCTGTCCTCGTGCGCCAGGGCCACCTGCTGGCCGCGACCTTCCATCCAGAACTTTCCGACGACGGCCGCGTGCATCGCTACTTCGTCGACATGGTGCGGCAGGCTGTGGAGCAGAGGCGCGGCTCTGCACGGAGCTGAAGTTGCCCCTGCCGCTGCACCCCGCCGCGATTCTCAGCCCCTGGTGGATGCCGCCGAATGCGGCCGCGCACGGAGTCGTGCTCGATCGGCTGATGCGCTGGGATATCGCCGCCATGGCGGGCTGTTTCGTCCTGGCCAATGTGCTGCTTGTCTGGCTGATGTGGCGGCCGCGCCGAGAGCGGCGCGCGCCCTCCGCATGGCATGTCGAGTTGATCCCGCTGGCGCTTATCACCTTGCTATACGTCGCCATGACGGTGACAGCCGAGCATGTCTGGGCGAGCCAGCGGTTCGAAGGGCCAGCCCCTGCCGCGCTGCCCGTCGAGGTCGTGGGACAGCAGTTTCAGTGGTACTTCCACTACCCGGGCGTAGATGCCACGTACGGTCGCAGCCGTTCCGACCTGATCAATGCAGCGCTCGGAGATCCGCTCGGCCTCGACCCTGCGGACGATCACAGCCGCGATGACATCGTCGCGAGTGAGCTCGTCCTCCCCGTTGGCCGGGAGGTCGATCTTCAGTTGCGGGCACACGACGTGATCCACGGCTTCTTTGTGCCGCAGATGCGGCTGAAACAGAACGCCCTCCCCGGGCAGTTGCTGCACGTGCACTTCACGCCGGCCGCTGCGGGCACGTATCCCATCCTGTGTTCGCAGATCTGCGGCTCCGGGCACGCACGCATGCAGGCGCGGATGCGAGTCGTCTCTGCGGCAGAGTACGCAACCTGGCTGGCGCAGCACGCGCCGCATCGGGAGACCGCACAGTGAATCCTCGCGGAGCGACGGCCTCGATGGACGCGCGCAGTGCGTGGCGGCGCGTCCTCGCGCGCGTGTTCACGACGGACCACCGCATACTTGGCGTTCGCTACCTGCTGCTTTCGCTGGCTGCCGTCGCAGCCGGCACGCTGCTTTCGCTCGCCATGCGGATCCAGCTCGCATGGCCAGGGCTGCGCTTCCCCCTGCACGGCCCCATGCTGCCGGAGGAGTACCTGGCCCTGGTGACGATCCACGGCACGCTGATGGTTTTCTTCGTGCTGACCACCGCACCGCAAAGCGGCTTCGCCAGCCTGGTGCTGCCGGAGCAGATCGGTGCGCGGCGTATGGCCATGCCTCCATTGAATGCAGCTGGTTTCTGGATTGTGCTGCTGGCGTTGCTGGTGTTGCTCTCCGCGTTCCTGGTGCCCGCGGGTGCGCCCATCTCCGGCTGGACCAGCTACCCCCCGCTCAGCGCAGTCGCCTCGGCTGGTCCCGGCCAGGGCTATGGCATGGACTGCTGGCTCGTCAGCATCGGACTGTTCTCGATTGGCACATGGCTGAGCGCGCTTAACATCCTGGTCACGATCGTCACTGAGCGCGCACGCGGCCTCACGCTCAATCGCCTGCCGCTCACGGTCTGGTCGTGGCTGGTGTCGTCGCTGCTCATCCTGCTGGCGTTCACGGTGCTGTTCGCCGCACTGGTGCTGCTCCTGTGTGATCGGCATCTTGGTACGGCGTTCTTCATTCCGCAGGGCGACTGGGTCAGCGGCACGGTGGTCGGGCACGGGGACGGCTCGCCGCTGCTGTGGCTGCATCTCTTCTGGTTTTTCGGGCACCCGGAGGTCTACATCGCCATCCTGCCCGGGATGGGGCTGGTGTCGGGCCTGCTTGCGAACTTCAGCCGCCGCCCGGTCGTCGGCTATCGGTTGATGGCAGTGACTACTGTGCTGATCGGCCTGCTCGGGTTCGTGGTCTGGGGCCACCACATGTTCGTCAGCGGCATGAACCCGTACGCTGGCACTGCGTTCGCGCTCACCACGATGGCGATCGCCGTCCCGAGCACGGCCAAGGTCTTCAGTTGGCTCGGGACGATGTGGGGTGGCGGACTGCGCCGCACCACGCCGCTGCTGTTTGCTGTCGGTTTCGTTTCACTGTTCATCGCGGGTGGTGTCACCGGCCCGATACTGGCGCTCCCGGCTCTCGATACTTACCTGCACAACACCTTCTTCGTGGTCGCGCACTTTCACCTCATCATGGCGATGGCCGGCGCATTCAGCATCTTCGCCGGCGTCTACTACTGGTTCCCGCTGATGACGGGGCGCCTGATGAGCGAGCGGCTGGGGCGATGGCACTTCTGGCTGAGCCTGATCGGCGCTTACGGCAGCTTCTTCCCCATGCACCTGGAGGGGCTGGCCGGGCGCCCGCGTCACTACGCGCAGGTGACTGGATCAACCTCATCGCTTGCTGCGCTCCTGCCGTCGGAACGCGGCATCACATGGTCAGCGTTTCTTCTTGCTTCCGCGCAGGTCATTTTCCTCATCAATGTTCTGTGGAGCGCGCGCGCCGGTGAGGCCGCGGGCGAGAATCCATGGCAGGCCACGACCCTCGAGTGGCAGCCCGAAAGCCACGCCGGTATGGTCGAACGCGGGCCCTACGAGTACGGTGTCAATGATGTGGGATCGGATTTCACACCACAGTGGGAGCCGGTCGTCGAACAGGAGTAAGCTGAGTTCGGAACGGAGTGCTGCCATGCCCGCTACCTTCACCAGGTCGGTTGTCGACACAGAACGGGAACGGAAAGATACAGGGTTTGGCGGCCGGCCTCCAGTCGATCGACGGCCCACCGGTGGTGGCGGTGGGGACGAAAACTGGGAGAACCATCGGCACAATCGCGGCCCCCGGGCACTGCTCACGCGCTACCGTTTCGGCATCTTCTCTGCCCTCGCGGGCGACCTCATGTTCTTCATGGCCCTGGTGACGGCCTTCTTTTTCCGCCAGTCCTCCGGCCACTTTGATCCGCATGGCGCGTACCTGCTGGACTGGAAGCCGCTCGCCATCCCGCCAATCCTCTACCTGAACACGGCCATTCTTCTAGTATCGAGCGTCACCATGGAGATGGCACGCCGCCAGCTCTTCCGCGAAGTCGATGTCATGGAGGAGTGGCTGGGCATGGGCAGGCCGGCCGCACGGCGCGCGGCGCCCTGGCTGGGCGCGACCGTGGTGTTGGGCATCCTCTTCCTGGTTGGCCAGTGGATGGCATGGAAAGATCTGGCATCGCAGGGGTTCTTCTTCGCCTCAAACCCGAGCAGCCATTTCTTCTACCTGATTACGGGCGCGCACGGAGCTCACCTGATCTTTGGTGTGCTCGCGTTGGTCGCAGCCCTGGCTTCTCTCACGCTGCTGCGCCGCATGGAACTGCGCCAGATCTTCGTCGACTGCACGGCATGGTACTGGCACTCCATGGGCTTCTTCTGGGTGTTCCTCTTTGGCCTGCTGGCCTTTTGCCAATAGCTCGCATGCGCACGTTCTCTCTGTCCTTGCTGCTCACTTGTGCCACGTTCAGTGCGCACGCGCAAGGCTGCTCGATGTGCCGCGACACGACCGCCGGCTCTGCTCCTCAGGTGCGCGCCGGATTGCGCAAAGCCATCCCCGTTCTTGCAGTTCCGGCGATCCTGCTGTTCGGTGGTGTGCTTGCCGCCGCGCGCGCGTCTGACCGCTGGACGGGCGACGATGACGGGCAGCGTTAGCACGCCACCTCAGCCACTCACTCCGCGACGAGCGTTCTACTTTGAGTTCGCGTCATCGACGGTCTTGACCAGCGGAATGCCGTTCTGGCCGCTCGGGATGTAAACCGTCGTATGGTTGGGTGAGTTCGCCAGGGCTCGCTGCGACTCGATGGCTTCGTGCTGCAGGTAACGGTCAGTGAGCGTACCTGTGATGATCTGCTGGGCCCGCGCAATGCCCTCCGCCTCGACCACGCGGATGTCTGCCTTTTGCTTCTCAACCTGCACCAGTTGCGCTGTTTGCTGGATCTTCAGCTCATTCAGTCGGATCTGGTTCGCCTCGTCCTGCCGAGCCTGGTAGCGCCGGTAGGCAGGCAGGCCAAGTAGAAGGACCACGAGCACAGCGATCAGGCATGCAAGGACAAGACTGAAGTTTCCCGGGCGCAACCCGGTGCGGGATGGCTGAACCATGCTCTCTCCTGATTTCGACAGCGAAGGTGCGCGCCTACCCTAGCACGCATCCCGGGTGCTCAACGCGCCGTCTCGGTGAAGTGGTCCTTCTCAGCCAGCGAGTACTCGGCAGCAGTGGGATCGGCGATCTTGTACATCGTGCCCTCCGCCTTTTTGCCGTCGACCGTGAGCATGACGTAGTGGAAGACAGGAAAGCCCTTGTCCCGGTACTGATCCTGAGGTCCGCGGACTACGACCGGATAAGGCGCCGCGCCACCCCCACCGGTGATGAGGTGCGTGATCCCGTTGGACTCAAACCGCTCGTAGTTGTGAATGTGCCCGGAGACAACGATGAACTTCTGTCGGGCGGTGAGCGCGCGGGCTTCGAGGTAGCGCCGCAGGTTGATACCGTCCGCGCCTGGGATGTTCGCGATGAATTCAGTCTGGGTGTCAGCGATCAAGGGCACGTGCATCTGCAGGACGACAAAGTCGACTTGGGAGGGGATATGGTCGAGCTGATGCTTGAGCCAGTCAGCCTGCCGGCCCTCGGGCCACACCGGCTCGGTCGTGTTCAGGTTGATGAGCAGCACATTGCCGAGCAGAACCGAGTAGGTGCCATTACCGGCGATCTGAGGAAAAGCTCCGAAGAAGTTCTGCTGCCCGAGTCGCGCGTCGTGGATGACTTCGTGATTGCCGACGGTCGGAAACACGTGCGGATCGTGCGCCCATGAGGCAGCTTCGGTGTCGAAGACCTTCCAGTCGGCGGGACTGCTGCCCTGAAAAGGCAGGTCGCCCGTGAAAAAAATAGCGTCGGCGTGCTGCTCGCCTACCCGCTCAGCCAGCCATTTGCGGGCCCTTGGGTTGGTCACCCGGGTGTTGGCGGGGTTGGTAAAGCGCGTGTCCCCGTAAATGAGCAGGCGCAGCGGCTTGCCGCGAGGCAGATCTCTGAGTACAAACGTCGGCTCATCGGGGTGTTCGTAGGCGATCCGGGGTGGGGGGGCCGCCGCGAAGGCACGCACCACGACGAAAGCGGCGAGCGCCCAGGCGATCCAGCACCAGCCCCCTGCTCTCGAGTCCGACCTCGAGGCGAACCGGAACTGACCCATTGCAGCCGAAGAACCACCTCTGGCAAAGCCCGTCACAGCCCCCCGCCGACGAAGTGAACGATTTCAAGCCGGTCGCCTTCGGCCAGCGGCGTCTGCTCCCACCTAGCGCGCGGAGCGATGTCGCCGTTCCGCTCGATGGCAATCCGGTCCGGCTTCATCCCGAGCACCGCGACCAGTTCTTCGAGGGTCGCGCGCCCGGGCTCGAGCGAGAAGTCGCGTGCCTGTCCGTTCAGCACGATCTGCATAGGACCCCAGATTACCAGCGCCGCGGGTCTTATTAGCCCGAGCGTCACTGGGGACTGCAGTCGTGTTTACCGTGATCCAAACAAACGCTGCCGCAGTCGGTCAACCAGGGACGGCACGATCGGGGATTCGTAGTACACCTGTCGGTTGGCAGCCATCAGGATTTGAATGGCTTCGAGCCGGGGATCACTGTTGTGCACCGACGGCAGCGAGCCTGCGGCGTGCACGTACTCGTCGGCCAGGTATTCGATGGCGTGCCCGAGCACGGTTAGCGCGAAGCCAGCCTCTGGCGTGATGTGACGCCGCGCACTGCGCGTGCTGACGCCCGTGGAGGCGCTGTGCACCGCGGTGCGGATGACAGGGGTGGGGCGCGGCGTGGAAGCGGGGAGTGGTGCGGCCGCGGCCGGGCGTGAGGGTGGGACAGGCAGAGAGGCAGGCAGTGGAGCAAATACAGGCGATGTAGCCATACGTGAGGACCTCGAAAGAGTCTCTACTGTCGAGCACCATATCGGCGGCGCGCGGGGTTGGACAAGGACTTGCCTTCTTTTTTTTATTCGCCCTCTCCCAACCCGGGACGAGACGCCCTGATTCGGGACGGGTAACCTCTGCCCGGTCGGCGTCACGGATCGGTTTTGACCATAAACGCGTGCGTTTGGCACACGGCTTGACTGCCCCCTGTCCCACCCCTAATCTCGCAAGAGAGGGTTGGTGCGCAGAACGTAATCTCCCCTACGCCGCTCCGGCACCTCGTCAAAGGACCGCATGCAGACGCCAAATTACTTCTGGAACTATCTACCGCTTCTGCTGCAGATCCTCATCGCCGTCGGCATGGGTGCCGGAATGGTGATGGGCTCCTTCTTTATCGGCAAACACCGCCGGACTGCCGCCAAACTTTCGACGTATGAGTGCGGCATCGTCAGCGAGGGGGACGCCCGCGGCCGCTTCTCCGTCCGCTTCTACATGGTGGCGATGCTGTTCATTCTGTTCGACGTGGAAGCGGTCTTCATGTTGCCTTGGGCGGTGATCTACCGGCATCTGCCGGCGATCAGCGGCTCCCGCTACTTTGGCTTCTGGGAGATGCTGGTTTATCTCGGCTTCGTCCTGGTGGGCTTCTTCTACATCTGGAAGAAGGGCATTCTCGACTGGGCCGCTGACCGGGGGGACCTCTAGTCCATGTGGGATCGCGAGCATTACGACAAAGCGGCCGTGCTCGAAGCGCACGGCTCCAATCCGGCGATTGCCGCGCTCGAATCTGAGCTACCTGGCGCACTCGCGGATGCGAAGTTCGACCGGGGCGAGTTGACGCTCGAGATCGCACGTGAGCACATCCGTGCGGCTGCCCTGATCGTGCAGAAGTCTGGCTACAACTTCCTCGAGGACGTCACCTGCCTCGACCGCTTCCCTGCGGAGCCGCGTTTCCAGGTGACCTACCACATCCTCTCGCACAGCCTGAAGGCACGTGTGCGGCTGGCCGCGCTGGTCGACAGCCTCGATCTCGAGATCGACAGCATCACCCCGGTCTGGCCCTCGGCGAACTTCTACGAGCGCGAGGTCTTTGACTTGTTCGGCGTCCGCTTCGGCGGCCACCCCAACCTGCGCCGCATCATGATGCCCGACCAGTGGGAGGGCCATCCGCTGCGCAAGGACTACCCCGTGGAAGGCTACCGCTGATGCCGACGACGCCCGAGACCCCCGTCTCCCCTGCTCCTTCGAGCTCCGTTCCACCCGCGACCACCCCGGTCGACAGTGAGCGCACGCCGACCATGCCGTTCGCGGCCGGCTTCGAGATCTCGCCCTTGATCGAAGCGCGTCCTGAGGAGAGCGGACGCGATCGCACCATGATCCTCAACATGGGGCCGCAGCACCCGTCGACGCACGGCGTGTTGCGCCTGGTGCTCGAGATCGACGGCGAAACGGTGCTGCGCGTGGTCCCGGACATCGGCTTCCTGCACACCGGCATCGAGAAGACCTGCGAGGCGAAGTTCTATCAGCAGGTGGTGCCGCTCACCGACCGAATCGACTACCTCAGCCCGATGTCGAACAACCTCTGCTACTGCCTCGCCGTCGAGAAGCTGCTTGGGCTCGAAATACCGCCGCGCGGGCAGTATCTGCGTGTGCTGCTGAACGAGCTGACGCGTTTGCAGTCGCACCTGGTCTGGCTGGGCACGCACGCCATGGACATCGGCGCGCTGACGGTGTTTCTCTACTGCTTCCGGGAGCGCGAAGAGCTGCTCAAGATCTTCGAGCACCTCTCCGGCCAGCGCATGATGACGTCGTACTTCCGCGTGGGCGGCGTGGCGCTCGAGCCGCCGGTGGACTTCTATGAGCGGGTGCAGAACCTGCTCAAGATCATGCCGTCGAAGATCGACGAGTACCAAAACCTGCTGACCGGCAATCCCGTGTGGATTGGTCGCACGCAGGGTGTCGGCTACCTCTCGCCTGAGGATGCGATCGCGCTCGGGGTCACCGGGCCGCCGTTGCGCGCCTCCGGTGTCGACTGGGATCTGCGCCGCGACATGCCGTATTCGGGCTACGAGAATTTCCAGTTCAAGGTCCCCATCTCGACACAGGGCGATGTCTGGGCGCGCTACATCATTCGCATGGAAGAGATGCGCGAGTCGGTCAGGATCTGCCAGCAGGCGCTCGATGGCATGCCCACCGGGCCGCTGAAGGCCGACGCGCCCAAGGTGGTGCTGCCGGATCGCGAAGTGATGAAGACGCAGATGGAGTCGCTGATCTATCACTTCAAGATCGTGACGGAAGGCTTCGGTGTCCCGGTCGGCGAGGTCTACCAGGCGATCGAATCACCGCGTGGCGAGATGGGTTATTACGTCGTGTCCGATGGCACGTCCAAACCCTACCGCGTACATATGCGCAACCCTTCGTTTGCCACACTGCAGGCAGTCAACGCGATGTGCGCTGGACGCTTGCTTGCTGACGTCGTGGCGGTGATCGGCTCGATCGATATCGTCCTCGGAGAGATCGACCGGTGAGCGCGACCGCCATTAGCGACACGAAGCTCGACTCCGCGGTCAGCCGCGAGCTGTGGAGTTCGTTCGTCTCGCTCCTGCGCAGCTACACGGCTGCGCACAGCTTGAACGGCACACGCCAGGCGGTACTCGAGGTCAGCACGGATCGCCTGCTGGTGCGTGCGGGGGAGCGGCTGCTCACCATCAGCTTCGATGGTGACCACGGGTCTTTCACGCGCGAGGACGGAACGTCCGTTCCCTTCACCCTCGACGAGCACGGACGGATCGCGAGCAACGGCGTGACCGAGGAGATGGACATGGTGGCTGAGCGGCTGGCCCGGGAGATTTTGCGATGAGCACTGTACCGAACACCATCTTTTCCCCTGAACTCGCAGCCCGCTTCGACAAGCTGGTCACGATCTATCCGGTGCGGCGTTCGGCACTGATCCCCATGCTCCTGTACGCGCAGGATGAAGTCGGCGCGGTCAACGATCCGGTCATCGCCGAGATCGCCGAGCGTGTCGGGATCAGCGAGCTTGAAGTGCGCAACGTCATCAGCTATTACTCGCTGCTGCACACGAAGCCGCACGGCAAATTCCATGTGCAGGTCTGCACCAACATCTCCTGCATGCTGCGCGGCGGCAACGAGATGCTGGCTCACTGCAAGGGTCGCCTCGGCATCGGCAACCGCGAGACCACCCCTGACGGCGTTTTCTCGCTCGAAGAGGTCGAGTGTATTGGCGCCTGCTGCTGGGCTCCCGCTGTCCAGGTGAACTATGACTTCCACGACAACCTGACACCGGACAAGATGGACACCGTGCTCGAAGTTTATCGGGAGAAGGCAAAAGGCTGAGCGGATGCCGACTGGATCCTGGCCAGGTAGGCAGCATCGTCACTGGTGAGATCAATCCAGTCGTCGCTGAAATCCGCGATCTGGGCGCGAAGACTGACGAGAGGATCCGAGAAGAAGGTAAGGAAGAACTCGAGACCAGCGAGGATCGGGGCGATACATCGGACCATCCATCCGGGAACGTGGACTTGTTGAAGGAACGCAGGCCGGTAGTGGGAGAACTGGGGCACGGCGAGGATGCCAATGCCGATGAGGACGACACCACTGATGCCGCTCACGATCTTTCGTCTGGTCCAGCAGCGGCGGCAGATGGGAACTTCGATCCTGGGTTTCGAGCGCAACCAGCGCGTTCGGCGAAGAGATAACAGCGTTGTCGCCTCCGAATGCTTATCGCCACATCGGACGCATTCCGAAGGAAACGACAGTCCGAGGCGTGCGAAACGCAACGTAGTGTTCATGCGACGCGCACCTCGATGGTCCGCTCTACATTCCAGCCCAGCGGTCGCCCTATAATCAACGAGAAACGGAAAATATGCCTGAACTGGTTTCGCATCCGGAAGAAGTCAAGGTCATCTCGCGCCGCTGGGGCCAGGGCGCGGCGGATATCGATCGCTACATCGAGCTCGGCGGCTACCAGTCGCTGCGCAAGTGCGTCGAGAACGGCCCGGACTGGGCCATCGCCGAGATGAAGGCATCCGGCATGCGCGGACGCGGCGGCGCCGGCTTCCCCACCGGCATGAAGTGGTCGTTTGTGCCCAAGCAGAGCGCGAAGCCGAAGTACGTGCTCGTCAACGGTGACGAAAGTGAGCCCGGCACCTGCAAGGACCACCTGATCTTCCGCGAGGACCCGCACTCGGTCATCGAAGGCACGATGATTGCCGGTCTCGCGATCGGCGCGAAGATGGGCTTCATCTACCTGCGCGGTGAGTATCGCTACCTGCTCGAGATCATGGAGCGCGCGCTGGCGCAGTGCTACGAGCGCGGCATCCTGGGCAAGAACATCTTCGGTCTGGGGTTCGACTTCGACGCCGTGTCGCATACCGGCGCAGGCGCGTATGAAGTCGGTGAAGAGTCGGCGCTGATGGAGTCGCTCGAGGGCAAGCGCGGAGTGCCGCGCATCAAGCCACCCTTCCCCGCTGTTGTCGGCCTGTATGGCGGCCCCACGGTCATCAACAACGCCGAGACTATTGCCAGCGTGCCGTACATCATCGACATGGGCGGCGAGGCATATTCAAAGATCGGCACGGAACGCAACGGTGGCACCCGGCTGTTCGGGATCAGTGGCCACGTCAATCGGCCAGGCGTCTATGAGCTGCCGATGGGCTACAACCTGAAGAAGATGATCTACGAGGTCGCAGGCGGTATCCGCGGAGGCAAGGCGCTGAAGGCTGTTGTGCCTGGTGGTGCCTCCTGCCCGATCCTGCGTGCGGACGAGATCGACGTCGGGATGGACTTCGACCAGATGGGCAAGGCCGGCACGATGCTGGGCTCGGCCGGTGTGGTCGTGCTCGACGAGACAGTCTCGATCGTCGAGTTCGCGCTCCGGACAATCAAGTTTTACCAGCACGAGAGCTGCGGCTGGTGCATTCCCTGCCGTGAAGGCACGGACTGGCTGAAGAAGACGATGACGCGGTTCTACGAGGGCTTCGGCACGGTGCAGGACATCGACAACATGCGCTACCTCGCCGAGAACATGCTGGGCCGCACCTTCTGCCCGCTGGGCGACGCTGCAGCGATGCCGATGATCGGCTTCTTCAAGAAGTTCCGCGGTGAGTTCGAGGAGTGGATCGCAGCCAATCCGAGCAAGCCCGAAGCGCAGGCGCTGGTTGAGCTGGTTGGTGCTTGAAGTATCGCGAGTTCATACAGTTGATCGAGACAGATGGCTGGGTCTGGATCCGCACAACGGGCAGTCATCGACATTATCGGCACCCGGATAAGACAGGACTGGTCACAGTCGCGGGAACCGGCAACATCGATATCCCAAAGGGAACCCTCAACGCTATGCTCAAGCAAGCGGGGTTGAAGAGCCAATGAGGTACACCGTCATTTACGAGAAGTCTTCGAACGGGTACGGTGCGTATGTGCCCGATCTGCCGGGTCTGGCCGTGGTCGCTCCTACGCTCGAGGAGACACGCAGTCTTATTCTCGAGGGCATTCCCGCTCACATTCGTGAACTGCGCGAGCATGGCGAAACTGTTCCGGAGCCTACCTCTCGCGCAGAAGAGGTCGAGATCCCCGCGCTTGTTTAGGCACACGTACTAAAGAGAATTCATGGCTGACGTCAATTTCACTGTCGATGGCAAGCAGCTTTCCGCTCCTGCCGGCACCCTGCTGATCGAGGCCTGCCGTGCAGCGGGTGTCGAAATTCCTGCCTTCTGTTACTACCCCGGCCTCTCCCTACAGGCCGCATGCCGCATGTGCGTCGTGCGCATCGAGAAGATGCCCAAGCTGCAGACCGCCTGCACCACGCCCGTCACCGAGGGCATGGTCGTCCAGACCGAGACGCCCGAGATCGCGCAGGCGCGCAAGGCCACAGTCGAACTCCTGCTCGGCAATCACCCGCTCGACTGCCCGGTGTGCGACGCCGGCGGCGAGTGCGAGCTACAGGACATGACCTTCAAGTACGGCGCGCGACCTCGAAGTATGTCGAGATCAAGGCGCATCGCGAAGAGCAGCAGTGGTCGCCGGTCGTCTTCTTCGATCGCCCGCGCTGCATTCTCTGCTATCGCTGTGTCCGGATGTGCGGCGAGGGCATGGACGTGTGGGCGCTCGGCGTGCAGAACCGCGGCGTTGCAAGCGTCATCGCACCCAACGGCCAGGATCACCTCGACTGCGAAGAGTGCGGCATGTGCATCGATGCATGCCCCGTCGGCGCGCTCACCTCAGGTACCTACCGCTACAAGACGCGGCCGTGGGAGATGAATCACGTCTCGACCATCTGCACGCACTGCGGCGATGGCTGCAAGACTACCCTCGGTCTGCGCCGCTCGGACGACGGCATGGAAATCGTGCGCGGCGACAACCGCGACAAGAGCGGCATCAACGAAGACTTCCTCTGCATCAAGGGCCGTTACGCGTTCGACTTCGCCAATCATCCGGAGCGCATCACGACGCCCTTGCTGAAGCAGCCGGATGGCAGCTTCGCGGTCGCGACGTGGGAGCAGGCGCTCGACTTTGCAGGAAAGCGCCTCAGGGAGATCCGCGATTCGCGTGGCCCCGGCGCGATCGGCGTCATTGGCTCGAACCGCACCACCAACGAAGAAAACTACCTGCTGCAGAAGTTCGCGCGTACGGTGCTCGGCACAAACAACATCGACCATCACCGCACGGCGGACTACGTCAGCTTCGCTCGCGCGCTTGCAGGCAAGGGCGACCGTGCCGCCTCGCTCCGCGAAGCTGCGACTGCACCGGCCGTGCTGCTGCTGGGCAACGATCCGACCGAGCAGCACCCGCTCCTCGCCTGGATGCTGCGCCAGAATGTGCGGCTGAACCAGGCGAAGCTCTTCATCGTGAATGACGAGGCGATCAAGCTGCGCCGGCAGGCCAAGGGTTTGCTGCGTATTCCAGAGGGTGCGTACGCGGATGCGGTCCGTTTCCTCGGTTCGAATGACGACACGCTCGCCGGTGTTGAAGGCGCTGCCGAGTTCCGCGATGCGCTGCGTGCGGAGCAGAAGCTGCTGATCGTCTTCGGCTCGGAGTTCCGCGGCCACGACATCGATGCGCTAATCGCGTTCGGTCTATCCCTGCCCGACGCGCGCTTCGCCTGCCTCGCTGATTACGCCAACTCGCGCGGCGCGGCTGACATGGGTCTGCTGCCGGACATGCTGCCCGGCTACCGTCCCGTGTCCGCAGCCGGACCGTTCGCCGACGAATATCCCGACCTGCCCAACACGCCCGGCAAGGATCTGGTTGAGATGTTCGACGCAGCCGAGAGCGGCGAACTGGGTGCCCTCTACGTCGTCGGCGCGAACCCGGTCAAGCGCTACAACGTCGATCCCGCTGCACTCAAGAACACTTTCCTCGTCGTCCAGGAGATGTTCCTCACCGAGACCGCTTTGCTCGCCGACGTCATTCTCCCCGCCGCCAACCTCTACGAGAAGGCCGGCACCGTCACGAACAGCTATGGCGACCTGCAGCTGATCAAGAAGGCTGCCGATACCGCGGGCGTGCGCAGCGATCTTGAGCTGATCGTGCGGCTCGCCGAGCGCATGGGTGCCAACCCGCGCAAGCTCGTCCCCTTTGGTCGCGCTCTGCGGTCAGATATCGGTCAGAGCCGAGGCGCACAGTCGGGCGAGGTCGATCGCCACAACATCTGGTTGGCCGCGCGTCAGATCGAGCCCAAGGTCAGCCCCTTCGATCCCTTTGCCGTGCTCGATGAGATAGCGCGCCTCGTCCCGGGCTACGACGTCTCCCGACTGAATCTGTTCTCCGGCGGCGACGTTGCGACTCGTCTAGTGCAGATAGAGGGAGCGCCCGCCGACACCACTCGTCGTGACCTTGTGCTGCCCGCCGAAGACAAGCTCTTCACCTCGGGCACGCTCGGCCGCTACAGCGCCAAGCTGAACGAAGTGCACGAGCCCGCCCACCGCAAGCCGGCTGCAGAGACCGCTGCCGATTGATTCAATGACCTGCTGTTTCCCCTGCCCTGCGCATTCTCCTCGCCGACGATGCGCAGGCCCGCCGCATCCTCTGCTGCAGCATCATGTTGCGGTAGAGTGGATGGCAGAGAGCCAAGCGCAACCGTGACCTTCCTGACCTTCTTTGTCCTGAGCCTGATCAAGATCGCTGTCGTGCTGGTCGTGCTGCTCACCTGCGTGGCCTACACGGTGCTGCTCGAGCGCAAAGTGGTGGGCCGCATCCAGAATCGCTACGGCCCCAGCCGTGTCGGTCCCTTCGGCCTGCTGCAGCCGCTCGCCGACGGACTCAAGCTCTTCCTCAAGGAAGACATTATGCCGGCCGATGTCTACCGGCCGCTCTATATCCTGGCGCCTGTGATTGCGCTGGTCTGTGCGCTGCTGTCGATCGCGGTTGTGCCCTTCGGCGCGAATATCAAGTTCCACGGCGTCGACCTGTTTGAGATCGCCGACTTGAACATCGGGCTGCTCATCATCCTGGGCGTCACCTCGATCGGTGTCTACGGCATCGCGCTCTCCGGCTGGGCCTCGAACAACAAGTACTCACTGCTGGGCTCACTCCGCTCCAGTGCCCAGATGGTCAGCTACGAGCTTGCGCTCGGTCTGTCGCTCGTCGGCGTCGTGATGCGTGCCGGCTCGCTGCGGCTGCGCGACATCGTCGACGTGCAGGCCACGCATGGCCTGCTCTCGTGGAATGTCTTTGGCGGGTTCCAGTTCGTGGCGTTCTTTATCTATCTGATCTCTGCGTACGCTGAGACGAATCGCGCTCCCTTCGACCTGGTCGAGGCAGAGAGCGAACTGACCGGCGGCTACCACACCGAATATTCGTCGATGAAGTTTGCCATGTTCTTCATGGCCGAGTACGCGAACATGATCACAGTCGGCTGCGTCGCCACCCTGCTGTTCTTTGGCGGCTGGACGAGCCCGTTCGGCCACCTGCTGCCAACGCCGCACTGGATTGTGCTCCAGGCCCTGCTGCCGATCTTCTGGTTCGTGTTGAAGGTCTTCTTCTTCGTCTTCCTCTACATCTGGGTGCGCGGGACGACGCCTCGCTTCCGCTACGACCAGCTCATGAGCTTCGGATGGAAGTTCCTGTTGCCGCTCGCCATCGCCAACATCATCGTCACAAGTCTGATCTACGCGCCGTCGCTGCCCGGCCGGTGATGGCCGCGCCATAGGGTGGCGACACTGCGGTCACTGCGTCATCGAAGCACAAACATCGGTGCCGCCTTGATTTACTATGAAGCTCTGCTGTCACTCTGTCTCGCTGGGCCTATGCCCTGGCATGCACCTGCTGTCTGCACGTGAATGACATGTATCTAGCACTCTTCTTCATCTTCGGAGCACTGTGCATCGGGGGCGCCCTCAACCTGCTCCTGCAGCGTCACCCTATCAACAGCGCGCTTTCGCTGATCGTCGTCATGACGTCGCTGGCAGTCCTTTATCTGCTGCTCGGTGCAGAGTTTCTCGCCGCCGCGCAGGTCATCGTCTACTCGGGCGCAATCATGGTGCTGTTCACCTTTGTGATCATGCTGCTCAATGCGGGCGAGGAAGAGCGCACCCGTGGCAGCCGCGCGGCGTATCTGGCCGGGTTTCCCGGTGTGGCCGCGCTGGCCGGTCTGCTGACTTATATCTTCCTGTCGCAATCGAACCGGCTCGGCTCGGCGCGGCTCGGCGATCAGCTCGTGACCACCTCCGACCTGAGCCGGGTGCTCTTTCGCGACCTGCTGCTGCCGTTTGAGGTCACCTCGATCCTCATCCTGATTGCGATCCTCGGCGCCGTCGCCCTCGCGCGGAAGGAGCCCTGACCATGGCCGTGCCCATCGCCTACTACCTCGTGCTCAGCGCCATTCTCTTCTCGATCGGCGTCGCGGCCTTCCTGATCAAGCGCAACATCATCACCGTCTTCATGTCGATTGAGCTCATGCTCAATGCGGTGAATCTGACCTTTGTCGCCTTCGCGCACCAGTGGCATCAGGTCAGTGGCCAGATCTTCGTCTTCTTCGTGATGGTGGTCGCCGCGGCCGAGGCGGCGGTTGGGCTGGCCATCATCATTGCGATCTTCCGCACCCGGAACACGCTCAACGTGGACCAGGTGAACCTGATGAAACTATGAACGACAACAGCCTCCATCTCTGGCTTATTCCGGTTCTGCCGTTCATCGGCTTTCTGCTGAATGGTCTGCTCGGCCGTCGGCTGCCCCGCGCCCTGGTTGCGATCATCGCCCTGGTCTTTACTGCCGCGCCGCTCGTGCAGGTGTTGCGCGTGTACCAGGCCTTTCCCGCCCTCGCTCTGCCCCACGTCGAGCGCCTCGCTCCGTGGATCCAGACCTCCGGCTTTCATGCCGACTTCGCATTCGCGCTCGACCAGCTCACGCTGGTCATGCTGCTGGTGGTCACAGGCGTCGGCTTCCTCATTCATATCTACTCGGTCGGCTACATGGCGCACGAGGAGGGCTACTGGCGATTCTTTGCCTACCTGAACCTTTTCATGTTCTTCATGCTGACGCTGGTGCTTGCGGAAAACTTTCTGCTGATGTTCGTCGGTTGGGAGGGCGTCGGACTCGCCTCGTACCTTCTGATCGGCTTCTATTTCCAAAAGCACTCTGCCGCCAAGGCCGGCATGAAGGCGTTCGTCGTCAATCGCATCGGTGACTTCGGCTTTCTGCTCGCGATGTTTCTGATGATCGTGCACTTCGGCACGCTCAGCTTCGGCGAGGTCTTCGGCCAGATCGCGCAGCATCCGGAGTTGCAGGGCGGCTTCCTGACCGCGATCGCATTGCTGCTCGTGCTCGGTGCAACCGGCAAGTCGGCCCAGATTCCCCTCTACATTTGGCTGCCTGACGCAATGGAAGGCCCGACTCCGGTTTCCGCGCTGATCCACGCCGCGACCATGGTCACCGCGGGCATCTACATGGTCGTGCGCTCGCACGTGCTGTTCGACCGCGCACCGCTCGCGCTCACCGTCGTTGCCATCATCGGCGCGCTCACCGCCTTCTTCGCCGCGACGGTTGGCATCGTCCAGACGGACATCAAGCGCGTGCTCGCCTACTCAACGATCTCGCAGCTCGGCTACATGTTTCTTGCCTGCGGGGCGGCTGCCTACTCGGCCGCGATCTTCCACCTCCTCACGCACGCGTTCTTCAAGGCGCTGCTCTTCCTAGCGGCTGGTTCCGTCATTCATGCGATGGGCGGCGAGCAGGACATGCGCGCCATGGGCGGTCTCCGCCGCTACATCCCGGTCACCTTCTGGACCATGACGATGGGCGTCTTCGCGATCTCGGGGCTGCCGCCGTTTGCCGGCTTCTTCTCGAAGGACGCGATTCTCGCGGAAGTCTTCCGCTCACCCAACGGCGGCCCTCTGCTGTGGGCCGTTGGACTTGTGACTGCCGCGATTACGTCCTTCTACATGTTCCGGCTCTGGTACCTGACCTTCTTCGGCCGCTTGCGCGTCGACACCGCCAGCCCTGCCGCGCACCACGCCGAATCGCAGGAAGAGCATCACGGCGCAGCCGAGATGGATGCATCGCACGCGCCGGACCTGGCACACGCGCATGCGATCGGAGACAGACACGACCGCGCGCCGCACGGCGTGCACGAGAGCCCGTGGTCGATGCTGGTGCCGCTCGTTCTGCTCGCCATTCTCTCCGTCACCGGGGGCTGGCTGGGCATCCCGCATTCGCTCGGCGGCAGCGATCGCTTCGCGCACTTCCTTGAGCCGGTCACGCACGGTGTCGGCGTGCCGCCATCGTTCGAGCAGGTCTCGATCGCCATGCGCACCACGGGCGCCATGCCAGTGACCGAACCAGCGCCGCGCCAGGAAGACCCGCAGACCGAGCGGGTGCTCACCGGCTGCTCCGTGCTTGCCGCCATCCTTGGCTGGTTCCTCGCCGACCTGCTCTATCGCCGCAAGCCGCTGTTGCCTGCGCGCATGGCGGAAAGTTCGCGCGCTCTCTACGGCCTGGTGGCGAACAAATACTGGGTGGATGAAATCTACAGCATTCTCATCGTACGTCCGCTGCTCGTGCTCGCCCGCTACGGGCTTTGGGGTGGAGTCGATCGTGCGCTGATCGGCGGTGGTGGCCGTCTGCTCGCGGGCAGTGCTCAGGGTGCAGGTTCGATCCTGCGCCGCGTGCAGTCGGGCAACATCCGCTCCTATGCTGGCTGGCTCGCGCTGGGCGCGGCGGCCATCCTTCTGCTGTCCTTCTTCGGCTTCGGGGCGCATCTTCCTGCGCTCGCCGGGCACGGATGGGGAGGACGCTAGTGATGAACGGTCTCGATCACACCATCCTGAACTGGATCCTGCTCGTTCCCGCCGCGGGCGCCGTCGTTGTCTCGGTGCTGCCGAATCGCGGACGCATCGTGCAGCTCTGGACGCTTGCCGTCGCGCTTGTCACCTTTGCGCTCACCCTGCACCTGCCCGCGCACTTCGACACCGCGCGCACCGGCATGCAGTTTGAGTTCGATCGCTCCTGGATCGTGTCACCGCCGATCCGCTATCACGTCGGCGTGGACGGCCTCTCGATGTGGCTGGTCGTGCTCACGGGATTCCTGGCCCCTATCGGCGTGCTGGCCTCATGGCGTGCCATCGATACGCGCGTCAAAGAGTTCTACGCACTCTTCCTGCTGCAGCAGACCGCGATGCTCGGCGTCTTCCTCGCGCTCGACCTGATGGTTTACTACGCCTTCTGGGAGCTGTCACTTGTGCCCATGGCGATTACGATTGCCATCTTCGGTCGCAACCCGGGCAGCCGCGATAGCGCACGCGCCGCGATCAAGTTCTTCCTCTACACCTTCATCCCATCCGCTCTCTTCCTGGTCGCGATCCTCGCTCTTTACACGCGCACCCACACCTTCGATTACGCCGCTATCAGCGCAGCGCTTGCACAGCAGCCGACTCTGTTCTCAGCCAACGCCCTGCAGTGGATCTCGCTTGCCTTCCTCGTCGCGTTTGCCGTCAAAGTTCCCGTGTTCCCGCTGCACGGCTGGCTCGGTGATGCCTTCGCGGAGGCGCCGACGGCCATGGCGATGATCATCGCCGGCAAGCTTGGCCTGTACTCGCTGATCCGCTTCCACGTCGGCCTCTTCCCTGCCCAGGCGCATCGGGTTGCGCCGTGGATGATCGCGCTCGCCGTCATCGGCATCCTCTATGGCGCGCTGGTCGCGCTGGTGCAGATCGATCTCAAGCGCCTGCTGGCCTTCGCGACTATCTCGAGCCTCAGCTTCTGCACGCTCGGCGTCTACACCTTCGCGATCAACGGGCTCGATGGTGCAGTCTTCCACGTGCTCTCGGAATCGATTGCCGCTGCGGCCATGCTGGTGCTCATGGGCATTCTTTATGAGCGCTACGGCACCTACGATATCGAGCACTACGGCGGCCTGGCCGCGCGCACACCGCGGCTGGCGACCATGTTCGTCATCACAGTGCTCGCGCTGATCGGCCTGCCCATCCTCAACGGCTTCGTCGGCGAGTTCCTCACACTGTCGAGCGGCTTTGCCGTCAGCCATGTCTGGGGGGCGCTCGGCACAGTCGGCGTGATTCTCAGCGCGGGCTACATGCTCTGGATGACGCAGCGCGTCTTTTACGGTCCGGAGTCGCCGCTGGTGCACCGCACTCCCGCACGTGACCTGCTCGCGCGCGAGCACCTCACACTCTGGCCCATCGCCGTGCTGCTGCTGATCATGGGCGTCGCTTCCCCTTACTGGATTCGTGCGATCGATCGCGGCGTTCACCCCTACAGCCGACCCATCACGACTCAGCACATCATGACGACCGCCAACGCAACCGGAGAGGCTGAATAACGATGCAGCTCGCCCGCATCCTCCCCGAAGTTATCCTCACCCTTGCCGGCGTGCTGATCATGCTGGTGGATCCGCTGCTCCCTGCCACCGCTCACCGCAGGAGCATCGGCTGGTTCAGCGTCACCGCCATGCTGGCTGCCTTCGGTGCGAGCGCGTGGCAGCTCTCGCTTGCCCCCGGCACGGCCTACTTCGGCGTCGTGCAGACGGACGCCTTCAGCGGCTTCTTCCACCTGCTGATCTGCGGCACCGTCCTGGTCGCACTCCTGACCGCGATCGATTCGCTGCGCCCGACCACCGCGGACGTTGGCGAATTCTTTGCGCTCGTTCTCTTCGGCACCGTCGGCATGCTGCTGATGACCTCCGCGGTCGAGCTGCTGCTGGTCTTCATCGGGCTTGAGATCTCGTCGATCTCGACATACATCCTCGCCGGCTATCGCCGCCGCACCGGCCGCAGCCCCGAGTCGGCCATCAAGTACTTCCTGCTCGGCTCGTTCGCGACTGCCTTCTTCCTCTACGGCATCGCGCTCACCTTCGGGGCCACCGGCACTACCCGCATCGCAGCCATTGCCGCAGCGCTGCCCACCACGCAGACCCCAATCCTGGCCTGGACCGCGATCGGTCTCATCCTCATCGGGCTCGGGTTTAAGGTCTCCGCCGCTCCCTTCCACGTGTGGACGCCGGACGTCTACGAGGGCGCGCCGTCGCCCACTGTCGGCCTGATGTCGACCGCGCCCAAGGCCGCCGCCTTCGCCGTACTGCTCCGCATCTTCTACGGCGCGTACCCGTCGCTCCAGCAGCACTGGTGGGGCCTGTTCTGGGTCATGGCGGCGATCTCGATGACGCTCGGCAACCTCGCCGCGCTACGCCAGCAGAGTGTGAAGCGCATGCTGGCCTACTCATCGATCGCGCATGCCGGCTACCTGCTGGTCGCGTTCACCAGCTTCTCGCCCACAGCGATTGCCGCGGCCAGCTTTTACGCGCTCTGCTACGCCGCGATGAACGTCGGCATCTTCGCCATCATCAGTCACGCGGGCGGTTACGAAGACACGCTGTGGTCGATCTCCGATTACCGCGGCCTCGCGTATCGCTCACCCGTCCTCGCCGGTGCGATGGCATTCTTCCTGCTCTCGCTGATCGGCATTCCTTTCACAGGCGGCTTCTTCGCGAAGTTCTATGTCTTCTCCGCGGCGCTGGAGCAGGGCATGACGGGGCTCGCGATCATCGGTCTGATCAACAGTGGTATCGCGTGCTTCTATTATCTGCGGCTGCTGGTGGCGCTCTACAGCCGGCCTCTTGAGGGAGCACCCGTGCTCGCCGTGCCGCGCATGTCCTTCACACTGGGACTGGCCATCCTGCTCTCTGCTTCGGCAACGTTGCTGCTCGGAGTGGTGCCACGCGGCTCGCTCGACCTCGCGCAGCGCGGCGCCCGTACCTTGTTTACGGCAACTTTCCCGGCCACATTCCCGGTGATCAATCCGGAGCACACGCCGGTCCTGCCGGGGATCGCAGCCACAGCGAAGTAAGCCTACTCCGTCTTCAGCCGCAGGTCGCGCCGTTCGAACAACCGGACCGCTCCCTCGAAGATGAACGCTGACAGCAGCAGCGCCTCAAAGGCTGCAGCAGCGTAGAGCGTGGCAGTCACGTCGACCGTCGAGTTGGCGGGCGATCCTGTCCCACTCATCAATCCATGCAGCACGCGACCCAGCGCGGCGTGATCTGCCGATGCCGAGAGCAGTGGCAAGCCCACCGCTCCCATGCTGACCACGCCGGCCAGCACCCCAGGCAGCACCAGCGATAGCAGCACGCTGAGCGACGCCGTGACCGCCGCAACCAACAACAAGGCAGCGAGCACCCGCGCGATCTCGTCACCGGGAATGCGTAGCAGGGTCGACGTGAGCGCAAGGTCAGCAAGATAGGCAAGCAGCGGCAGCATGGCCGTTAGCCACAGCGCGAGCATGTACTGACGTCGGCTCACCTGCCGCGAAAGCACGAGGACGATGCGACGGGAGCGCTGCTCGTTTCCGATCAGCGAGCCACCCGTGAACGCGACCAGTGCGAGGCCGTAAATAGCCTGCTGGGCCAGCGCCGCCGACGACTCATCGAGCCCCGGGTGCAGGCCGCCGGCCAGCAGCAGCGCAGCCATCGCCCACGGCCACACCGCCAGCAGCAGCCATAACCAGCGGTTCATCCACAGCAGTTCACGCGCGATGACGAGGCTCTTCATCGCTGTGGCGCCTCGGCTGTACTGGTGACAGCCGCTGGATCGCCGGTCAGCTTCAGAAAGAGTTCGGTCAGGTCGCGACCGCGCGGGGTGACGCTCAGCAGAGTGCCACCGCAGCGCCACGCCGACTCGATCAGTTCGCGTACATCTTCCTGGAGCACGCGCCAGACGCCGTTCACTCCCTGTCCCCATCGCGCAGTGAACGTGGCATCTGCGCGGACATCGCACAACGCCACCTCGAGTTCGTGCGCACCGCCAAGCAAGTCGCTCAGGCTCCCGGAACCGACGAGTCGGCCCTTGCGCAACACAAGGACGCGATCGCTCACCAGCGCGACTTCATTCAACTGGTGCGAACTGAGCAGGATCGCTACTCCCTCTGCCCGCAACTCCTGCAGCAGCGTGCGGATCTCGACCACGCCCTGCGGATCGAGTGCTGCCGCGGGCTCATCGAGAATCAGCACGCGCGGCCGGTGAATCAGCGCCATCGCCATGGCGAGCCGCTGCTGCATGCCGCGCGAGAAGCGCCGCACGTCGCGCTTCCGCTCAGTCAGCCCGACGCGATCAAGCACCTGCTCCATCTCTGTCGCGGAGGCATTCGTGCCGTTGAGCCGCGCTGCAAAGCGCAGTGCTGCGATCGCCTTGCCGCCGAAGAAGACGGGTGCATCCGGAACGAAGCCGAGATGCTGTCGTGCCTGCGCATTGCTGAAGGGTCGGCCCGCGAGCGTGCCAGTGCCGTTGGTCGGCCTCAGGAAGCCGACCGCAATCTGTATTGCGGTGGTCTTGCCAGCGCCGTTTGGTCCGAGCAGTCCCAGTACCTCTCCCGGCGCAAGCGTGAAGCTCACACCGTCGAGCGCGACTGCGGATCCGAACCGCTTACCAATGCCGTCGAAGACCAGCGCGGGTTCCATGGCTGCCATCCTAGCTGTCTCGTTCTCGGGCGCGACAGCCCGCGTTCCAGAACGTCTCCGGGCATGCAAAAGCCCCCGGCCATGAGGAGCCGGGGGCCCTTGTGCGAAACCGCAGTCCTAGCGAGCGTTGACCTTCACGAAGATGATGACGAGCGTGAACAGTGAGAGCGACTCGATGAAGGCTAGACCCAGCGTGAGCAGTAGCAGGATGCCGGGGCGTGCGCCGGGATTGCGCGCCAGCGCCTCAGTGGCCGATGCTGTCGCACGACCCTGACCGAGGCCGCAAAGGCCGGCCGCCAGGCCCATGCCGATGCCGGCTGCGATCGAGGTGAGGCCGACGGCCATGCCGTTGCCGCCGCCGTCCTGTGCGAATGCCGGAGCCGCCAGGAACAGGATGCTCAGCAGCGAGAAGAGGATTTGCAGTTTCCGCATTGTAGTTCTCCGTTGCCCCCGGAATTGGTCCGTCAGTGGGTGGTTGATGCTCACCGTGCTGGCACCCTCACGCTCACGGCCGATGCAGACAAGGCGGTGGCGGCTCCCTGTCTGAAATGTCGGTACGCTCGCTCTAGTGCTCGTGCGCCGTCGCCTGCGCGACATAGATCAGCGCCAGCAGCATGAAGACGTACGCCTGAATGACAGAGACGCCAAGGTGCATGCCCAGGAAGACAGCGGGCAATGCCACCGGCACGAGCGAGAAAAAGACGAGCGTCACCATGTCACCGGCAAACATGTTCGCGTAGAGACGAACCGTGAGCGACAGGATGCGGGCGAGGTGCGAGATGATCTCAATCGGGAGCATCAGCCAGGAGATCCACCAGATCGGCCCCAGGAAGTGCTTCAGGTGGCCGATAGGTCCCTGCTCGCGAACACCGTGGTAGTTGTAGTACAGAAACGTGATCGTCGCGACGCCGAGCGGCACCCAGGGCTTCGCTGTAGGCGAGATGAAGCCGGGCAGCAGCCCGAGCAGATTGCTGAGCAGAATAAAGATGAAGACGCACGTGACGAACGGGACATACCGCTCGGAGCCGTGCCCGACGATCGAGTCCGCCTGCTCGGTAACGAATTCGTTCAGCATCTCGGCGATGTGCTGCACCGGGCCGGGCTTCTCCACGCTCAACGTCGCGCGGACCAGGACGAAGAACAGAAGCAGAACGAAGAAGACCACCAGTTCCATCGCGACCGAGTTCTCGATCGGCGCCTGCGCGTAGTGCGGATGCACATGGAACAGGGCCAGGATCGCATTGGCGATGCCGGCGAAGTAGTGGTTCAGAAAGGCGGTAAATGGGAGCTGAACTGGCATGGCGTCGGTAGCGTTTCCGGGTCCGTCAGTGGTTCTTGTCGAGATGCGGATGAGGCAGGATCGGCGCTAGAGAGACCAGGCGCGCAGCAGTCGAATGGATTCGATCAACAGCGCCACCACGGCCAGCCCCAGGCCCGCGCAGAGCGCGTAAACCGAGCCCTCCAAACTCCTAAGGCTAACATAAAGAAGCGCTCCGGCCGCGACGAGGCGGATGAAAAACCAGATCAAGACACCGGCGATCGGCTTCGCTGCGCGGCCTTCGTCAAAGCGGCTCAGCACCGCCAGCATCAGCCGCTGCGACTCGTAAAGACCAGTCGCTGCGATCACAGCGCCGACTGCGAACAACGCACCAGAGCGCCAGCCCAGCGTGAGCCAGACCACCACCGCTCCAACAGCACCCAGCACACCGACCCAGCGCAGTGCACGCATCAGCGTGGTTCGCAAATCCTGCTCGGTAAAGTCGGCCAGCGTATTGGGCTCTGATCCGGTCACTATTGTCATTGTCGCAGGGCCTAGTCTTCCTTTGTCTGCTTGAGCACGACGCGGAAGATCTCAACGAAGCCCGCAGCCGCACCAACGAGCAGGCCGGCGATGTAGATCCAGTGCTGATGCAGCCAGTGGTCCAGCAGCCGGCCGATGCCCCCCCCCACCAGCGTGCCTACAGGCAGCATCAGTGCAAGCTGGATCATGCTCTCCACCTGCACCAGCGATTTCACGGTATCGTTGCCGCGCTTGGTCTGCTTCTCTGGTTGTTCGTCGCTCGTCACTTGGTGTTGTGGCCTCGCCTGACCTCGGCTGTTATACAACATCCGCTCGCTATACTGGCCTGTTCCGCACCTCTTCACCAAGGACATCGAGTGTTCGAGTCAGAGTTCGAACGCAGCCTGTTTGCGCTGCGCCAGGAGAAGCTGCAGCAGATTGCCGCCCTGGGCCATGCTCCCTACCCCAATCACTACCGCACCACACACGAGATACCCGCGCTGCGCCTGGCTTACAACGGCTGGGCGGCGGAACAGTTCGAGGCAGAGCGCGTCGAGGTCTCAATCGCCGGCCGCATCATGGCGATCCGCGCGCAGGGCAAGGCAGGTTTCGCACAACTGCAGCAGGGCGGCGAACGCCTGCAGATCTATGTCCGGCTCGACGCAGTCGGCGAGCAGACCTTCCAGCTCTACAAGCTGCTCGATATCGGCGACCACATTGGCGTGACCGGGTATCTCTTCCGCACCCGCACTGGCGAGCTGACCGTGCACGTCGAGACGATCACCTTCCTTACGAAGGCGATGTTCCCGCTGCCGGAGAAATATCACGGGCTCTCCGACGTCGAACTGCGCTATCGTCAGCGCTATCTCGACCTGTTCATGAACGTCGATGTCCGCGCTGTGTTTCTCAAGCGTGCTCAGGTGCTGCGGGCGCTGCGCCGCTTCTTCGACGACCGCGGCTACATCGAGGTCGAGACGCCCATGATGCACTCGATCGCCGGTGGCGCGGCGGCACGGCCGTTTGTGACGCACCACAACGCCCTCGATCTCTCGCTGTTTCTGCGCATCGCGCCGGAGCTCTACCTCAAGCGGCTGGTCGTCGGCGGACTGGACCGTGTCTATGAGATCAATCGTAACTTTCGGAATGAGGGAATATCGACTCAGCACAATCCCGAGTTCACGATGCTTGAGTTCTACCAGGCTTACGCGAACTACCACGACCTGATGGAACTGACCGAAGAGCTGGTGCGCGCTGTCGCCATGGAAGTGAACGGGACGATGCTGACCGAGTTCAACGGCCACAGCATCGACCTGGCGCAGTGGAAGCGCTACTCCATGCGGGAGGCGATTGCGGCCTTCTGGCCTGGAGCGGCTGGCACTGCTCCGGAGAGGACAGAGTTCGACAGCGCAGAATCCGTGCTCGCGCTCGTCGCACGCGCGCGAAATGCCGGAGTGAACGTGCCAGTCGAGGCCGGCGAGCCAGTGGGCAAAACCATCGCCAGCTTGTTCGAGGCAGTCGCAGAGGAGCACCTCGTCCAGCCGACAATCATCTACGACTTCCCTCTTGCGGTCTCACCGCTGTCGAAGGTGAAGCCGGATGAGCCGGACTGGGTCGAGCGCTTTGAGTTCTATATCGGCGGCTTTGAGGTCGGGAATGCCTTCAGCGAGCTGAACGATCCTGTTGATCAGCAGCGCCGGTTCGAGCAGCAGCTTGCTGAACGGCAGCGCGGCGATGAAGAGGCGTTCCAGGCAGATGAGGATTATGTACGAGCGCTCGCCTACGGGTTGCCGCCGACCGGTGGCGAAGGCATCGGCATCGATCGGCTCACCATGATCCTCACCGGCGCACGGTCAATCCGCGATGTGATCCTGTTCCCGCTCATGCGCCCCGCGCATGAGGCCGAGTGAGGGGGACTGGCCTTCGTGCACACTCGGGCAGCGATAGTCAAAGGATTCAGTGTGCACACGTGGTGCCGAGGTGAGCTCAATGCGGCACTGAGTATGCGCTCGCGTCCACTAAGCCATAGGCAGAAGAGGTACTGCGCAGCGCCGCAAAGCGGCGCTTTAGACGGCTGCTTCGGCGCAGGGCCTGCTTGGGAGCAGGATTCCTACAACTTAGCGGCTGACCTTACCCGCGCGCTTGACCAAAGTGGCCAGCGTGATCTTCTCCAACTCAGACTCGAAGGCGCGATGGCAGTCCTTGTAGGCCTTCCCGATCGCAGCGTGGATCTTGTTCGCCACCGCACCGCTGCTCTTCGGCAGGTTCAGCTTGGTGCTCGTATCGAGCGCGCGATGCACATCAGCCAGCGTGATCGTCTTGGCGGGCTTGGTCAGCCGCGAACCGCCGGACGGACCTTTCTGGCTGACGATCAGATCTGCCTGCTGAAGGGAGGAGAGAATGCGACGAATCACGACAGGGTTCGTATGCAGTATCTCTGCCAGATCCGCGGAGGTCTGTAGCGACTCTCCCTGCGACAGAAGAACGAGAATGTGAACGCCGGTGACGAAGCGTGTGTTGGCTGCCATAAGCGAAACGCTACCATAAAAAAAGACTTTATTCACTCGGAACGGGTCGTCACATTAGTTTCGTAACTCAGCCCGGGGGTCATCTGCACAAAGCGTCCCTCTCGCCGCATCTCAGTGCGTCCAATCGCTCCTGTCAGACCGTTGTAGTTACTTAAGAAAGGCCGTTCAAGCGTGAAAGTTCTGTTTGTTGGAGACGTATTCGGAAGTCCCGGCCGACGCGTGGTCCGGGAGCATCTGCCACACCTCATTCGTGAGCGAGAGATCGATCTCGTCGTCGTCAATGCAGAGAATTCTGCCGGCGGGTTCGGTGTCACACCGGCCATCGCCGAGGAGCTGTTTGACCTCGGCGCGCACGTGCTCACCACGGGCAATCATGTGTGGGATAAACGCGAGATCATCGACTATATGAACTCTGCATCTGCGGAAAGCGATGTTCGTGCGCGCCGCGTCGTGCGTCCCGCCAACTACGCTGCCGGCACTCCCGGGCACGGCGTTTACGAGGGCACGCTGCCCTCCGGCGTGCGCTATGCCGTCATCAATCTGCAGGGCCGGGTCTTCATGGCCTCCAATGAAGATCCCTTCCGTACCGCGGACCGGCTGCTGGCACAAATTCAGGCCAGGGTAATCCTCGTGGACTTTCACGCGGAGGCCACATCTGAGAAGGTGGCGCTGGGCTGGTATCTGGATGGGAAGGTTACCGCTGTGCTCGGTACGCATACTCATGTGCCAACAGCGGACGAGCGCGTGTTACCAAACGGCACGGCCTATCAGACAGATGTGGGCATGAGCGGCCCCTATGACGGCGTTATCGGCGTCGAAAAGGATCAAGTTATACAACGTTTTCTCAGCGGTATGCCGGGCAAGTTCGAGCCTGCGCGGGGCGATGCGCGGCTTTGTGCCTTGCTCATCGAATGCGATGCGCAGACCGGACGCGCAACGTCTGTCCAGAGACTCAGCCTCGGAGAATAACTCCATACCTAGGGAAAACCCTTGGCGCGGCAATGCCGTCCTACTCATATCGAGTCGCCTCGCTGCTGTCGTCGGCTGCGTCCCAACTCTCAACATCAGACGCATCTAACGAAATGCCGGACTCTGTCGCGATGGCCTCCAATCTTCTTATCTCCGGGCTTCCTGCGGCGGAACGCACCCGTCTTGCGCCGATCCTTCACCCGGTGCGCCTGGCCGATGGACAGCCGCTCGTCGAACCGGACCGGCCCATCCGTTCACTCTATTTCAGCGAAGACGCCGTGCTCTACACCTCGCAGCCACTGCCCGGCGGCCGCAGTATTCCTGCCGGCCTGACGGGACACGACGGCGTGGCGGGGTTCGAACTCTGGCTCGGCAGGGATCGCTCGCCCTTGCGCACTGTCGCTGAGGTAGGCGGCCACGCGCTCGAAATGAATGCGGACGACCTTGGCAAGCACGTTCTTGGCACGCCTTCAGCACTCAACACGGCACTTGCCGACTACGTCTTCTACTTCACGACAATGGGCGCGCAGATGGCCACCTGTCTGCACAGTCACGCGCCAGAGGAGCGGCTCTGCCGCTGGCTGCAGATGATCACCAAGCGTCTGCCGGAGCGCGACGAGTTCTCCATATCTGCCAGCTTCATCGCCTCGCTGCTCCAGTCCGAGCCGCACACCGCCACGCTTGCGGTGCGCGTGCTTGAACGCGCCGGCCTGATCACCTACCAGCGACAGAAGCTGCGCATCATGGATCGCCAGGGTCTGCACGACGGCTGCTGCGAGTGTCTTTCAATTTTCCAGGATCGGCTCCTCCGGCTGCTTGGCGATGCGCCCCAGGCCTGAGGTCTTTTCGCCGCGCGCAACAGTTTCTGCGCTCCGCGGTTGACCGGGCACCAAACAAGCGCATCTTGGTCAATGAGCGCCGTGGAAGTGAATGGGAGAACTGCGGCCCCTAAGGAGACGGAATGACGGATTATCGCGTACGCGCAGGCGACATCGAAGAAGATCAGGTAACGTCCCTGCTCGAGAGCTACTCGGCGCAGGTGCCTTCGAGCTTTTATCTCGGTGCGGCCGGCGCCTCAGTCGTAGGCTCGCTGATTGCCAAGTCGCAGGGAAAGGATCACCTCGCCTTGTTTATCGGCCAGTGGGTCGCGCCTTTTCTGCTGCTTGGGATCTACAACAAGATGGTGAAGCAGCACGGCTCCGACGCACTGACCAAGGGCGCTGGCGCCGACTGATCCAGACACCTTAGCCCTCGAACCTGCAAACGCCAGCATGCCCGAGCACGGTATGCTGGCGTTTCCGTGTCTGACTCAGTGCCATCCTCCTCCCCTGCTCCGCCGCCCGCGGCTGAGTCGGGCCCGCTCCCCGTTACGCCGCTCCCTGTTCCGGCCGAACCGACCCTAGCCGCGACCTTGCCCGGAGCCGCGCAGACCGAGAGCCTGCCGCAGGCCACTCCCCTGATGCGGCAGTATGCCGCCGCCAAGGCGCAGCACCCCGAAGCCCTCCTGTTTTTCCGCATGGGCGACTTCTACGAGCTGTTCTACGAAGACGCGAAGGTCGCGGCACGCGAGCTCGAAATCACGCTGACGGCGCGCGACCGAGAGCGGCAGGTGCCCATGTGTGGCGTGCCCTACCACGCGGTCGAGGGCTACCTGGGCCGGCTGCTGCAGAAGGGGTACCGCATCGCCATCTGCGAGCAGATGGAGGACCCGAAGCTCACAAAGAAGATCGTGCATCGCGCCGTCACTCGAGTGCTCTCGCCGGGCACAGCGCTCGATCCGGCACAGCGCTCCGAGCGCAACAATTACCTCGCTGCCGTCCATGCGGCTGACGATCGTATCGGGCTCGCACTGCTCGACCTCTCGACCGGCGAGTTTCACGCGACCGAGTTCTCCGGCAAGTCCGCCGAGGCGCTCTGCCTGGATGAGCTGGCGCGGCAGCAACCGGCCGAGTTGCTGATCTCCGGCGACACGCCGCTCTTCTCCTCACTCGCAGCCGATGCGCGCGCGACCGGGCTCGATCCCATCCGCACCAAGACGCGCCTCGACCCCTGGGTCTTTAGTGCCGACTACGCGGTCCCGCTGCTCGAGCGGCAGCTTGGTGCGCGCTCGCTCGACGGCTTCGGACTGGCTGGACACCCGGCGGCCGCGATCGCCGCCGGCGCAGCACTGCACTACGTCAAGGTGACGCAGGCAGGCGACCTGTCGCACCTGGATGGGCTGCGTTACTCCGAGCGTGCGAGCCACATGGAACTCGACACGGTCAGCGTGCGCAACCTCGAGTTGGTCGAACCCCTCTTCGCCGACGCGTCCACCCGCACCACTCTTTTTCATACGCTCGACTGCTGTCAGACGCCGATGGGCAAGCGCCTGCTACGCGCGACCCTGCTGCGCCCGCTGCTCGATGCGGCAGAAATCGATGGGCGTCTTGATGCAGTGGCAGAGCTGCACAGCGGGCTGCGTCCGCGTGAGGAGCTTCGACGCGCGCTCGCCGGTGTGCTCGACATCGAGCGCCTGCTCAGCCGGGTCTCACTCGATTCCGCCGGGCCGCGCGATGTGCTGGCACTCGGCGCATCGCTCAGTCGCCTGCCTCTGGTCGCAGCGGCGCTCACCGGACTCTCCGCTGCGCGGTGGCGTGAACTTGCGGCGCAGCTTGATGTGCTCGATGAGGTGCACAGCGCCATTTCCGGCACGCTGCTCCCCGAGCCGCCGCTGACGCTTGCCGATGGCGGCGTGATCGCGTCCGGCGTCCACGCGGAACTCGACGAGCTGCGCACGCTCAGCCAGAGCGGCCGGCAGTCGATCGCTGCGATCGAGGAGCGCGAGCGACAGCGCACCGGCATCGGATCGCTCAAGGTTCGCTTCAATAATGTGTTCGGCTACTACATCGAGATCACCAAGGCGAACCTGAAGGGCGTTCCCCCGGACTACGAGCGCAAACAGACACTCGTCAATGCAGAGCGCTTTACCACGCCGGAACTCAAGGACTATGAGACCCGCGTGCTCACCGCGCACGAGCGCGCCATCGACATTGAGCGGCGCCTTTTCGCCGAGTTGCGCGCCACCATCCTCGCCGCGGCTGCACGGATTCGCCGCAGTGCCGCTGTGCTCGCCGAGCTGGATCTGCTAGCCAACCTCGCGCATGTGGCAGCGCAGCGCCAGTACACGCGGCCTGTTCTCACGAACGACTGCGTGCTCGAGGCCGCAGCCGCTCGCCACCCTGTCGTCGAGTGCCGCATGGAGGACAACGGCGAAGGCCGCTTCGTCCCCAACGACATCTATCTATCCACCGACGGACCAGCCGTGCTGCTGATCACCGGCCCCAACATGGGCGGCAAGTCGACCTACCTTCGGCAGGCAGCGTTGCTCGTCATCCTGGCGCAGATCGGCTCCTTTGTCCCCGCTGCACGCATGCGCTTCGGCCTGGTGGATCGCGTGTACACGCGCATCGGGGCCAGCGACAACGTGGCCCGCGGCCGCTCCACCTTCATGGTGGAGATGACGGAGACGGCCACTATCCTGAACACGGCAACGGCGCAGTCGCTCATCCTGCTCGATGAGATGGGGCGTGGCACCGCGACCTTTGACGGCCTCTCGCTGGCCTGGGCCACGCTTGAGTACATCCACGCGCGCATCGGCGCACGCACGCTCTTCGCCACCCACTACCACGAACTCACGCTGCTCGCTGACCAGTTGCCGCGCCTCAGCAATCTGCGTGTCGCGGTCAAGGAGTCGCCGAGCGGCATCGCCTTCCTGCACACCATCGAGCCCGGCGCCGCGAATAAGAGCTACGGCATCGAAGTGGCACGGCTCGCCGGACTGCCCGGCTCTGTGATCGAGCGCGCACGCCGCGTGCTGGCCCAGCATGAGCGCTCCGAAAAGCGCAATGTCGCGCTCGAGGCCGAGGACGCGTCCGCACCGCTCCAGCTCACTATGTTCACGCCGCTGTCCCAGCGCATCGTCGATCGACTGACCGAGCTGGATACGAATGCGCTCACCCCCTTGCAGGCATTGAATCTGTTGGCAGAGTTGAAGACCGAGATACGCGCCGGCGCAAATCCTCTCCCCGCCCCCGCGAAGCCGCTACCATAGCGACACACCTTCTATGAGTCTTCGTCAGGACGCTGGACAACTGCTGCTCGTGGGCCTCGCCTCCACCTCGCTCGATCCCGTGGAGCGCGCCTGGCTCCGGCTCATCCGGCCAAGCGGCGTCGTGCTCTTTCGCCGCAATATCGAAGACCCTGTGCAGACGCATGCTCTGCTCGAGAGCGTCGACGCCGTCGTCAATCAGGGCAGCGATCAGGGCGGCACGCTCTTTCACGCGGTGGATGTCGAGGGCGGCCTCGTGGATCGCCTGCGCGACCTGATCGCGCCCATGCCGTCTCCCGCCGCTGTAGCGGCGACTGACAACAAGAAGCTCTTTCGCGACCACGGATATCTAATCGGCTCGGAGTTACGTTTGCTCGGGCTGAACGTCGCGTTTGCGCCAGTGCTCGATCTGCGAACTGCGTCCTCGTCTGACGTTATGCGGACACGCGTGGTGTCGGGTGATCCGCGCCGCGTGATTGCATATGCTGAAGCCTTCCTGACAGGACTCAACAAGGCGGGCGCGCTCGGCTGCGGCAAGCACTACCCCGGGCTGGGCGGCGGCAACCTCGACTCGCACCTGGGAACGCCCAGCATCGACCATAGCTTCAAGCAACTCTGGGAAGAGGACCTGCTGCCCTTCCGCAAACTGCATCGCGCGCTGCCCTTCCTGATGGTCTCGCACGCAAGCTACCCCGACGCCTACGGCAAGCCGGACACGGCCCCGCTGCCAGCATCCATCTCGCCGTTCTGGATCGATCGCACGCTGCGCCACAAAATCGGCTACCAGGGACTCATCGTCTCGGACGACATGGAGATGGGCGGCATCCTGCACCACGCGCCCATGGGAGAAGCCGCCATCTCGGCCATCGCGGCGGGCACGCACCTGATCGAGATCTGCAAAGACCCAGCGCTCGTGCTCACGGCGTACGAGGCCATCCTGCACGAGGCCGAGCGCTCGCGTGCCTTTCGCAGCATGGTCGAGCATGCCGCCAACGAAGTACGCACGCAGCGCCCACGGCTGCTACGTTACGCGGGCTCGGTCCCCCCGCCGGAGCCCGACCAGATCCGCCAGATGCGCGACGCCGTCCAGCGCTTCGCCGCCGAGGTTGCCGGGCAGCCACCGCAGGAGCCCGCGTGAGCCGGCCTGCCGCGGCTATGCTGGTCGCCGGCGTGATGAGCGGCACATCCGCGGACGGCATTGACGTGGCGCTCTGCCGCATCACGGCCGCACGCCCCAGACCAACCATCGAACTGGTGCGGCATCGCGCCTTTCCCTTCGCTGCTGCGTTGCGCAAGGCCGTGCTTGCCGCCCAGGACGCAAAGAACACCTCTGCTGCTGAACTCGCGCGCCTCAACTGGCGCCTTGGCGAAGCCTATGCAGATGCAGTACAAGCCACTGCGCAGGGTTACATATTGAACCTCGTCGGCTGCCATGGCCAAACCATCTATCACCAGGGCCAGCCGGCGAGCTACGCCGGCCGCCGCTTCGCATGCACGTGGCAACTGGGTGAGGTCGCGCTGATCGCAGCGGCGGTGCACGCGCCTGTCGTCTCGAACTTCCGCCCCGCGGACATGGTGGCCGGCGGACAAGGCGCGCCGCTTGTCCCTCTACTCGACGCGACACTCTTTGCCGACCCACGGCGTCCGCGTGTGCTGCAGAACCTTGGCGGCATCGCGAACCTGACCTTCGTGCCTGCAGGCGGCGCGCTGGATGCGGTACTCGCCTTCGACACCGGCCCCGCGAACATGGTCATCGACGCGCTCGCGCGCAGGCTCTTCGACAAACCGTACGATCGGGGCGGTCGCCTGGCCGCTGCTGGCTCCGTGCACCCGGCGACACTCGCCGAATTGCTACGAGATCCGTTCTATCGCAGGCCGCCACCGAAGAGCGCCGGCCGCGAGCAGTACGGAGAGGCCTTCGTCGCGCGCGTGCTCGCGGCGTCGCGCAAAGCGCGTCTCCGGCCGCACGACATCGTTGCAACAGCAACCGCGCTGACTACGCGCTCGATCGCGCTCGCCTGGAAGCAGTTCCTGGTGCCTCGGCTCGCAGGCGCACCCGCGGAATGTTTCGTCGCCGGGGGCGGCGCGCGCAATCAGACATTGATGTGCATGCTCGCCGCCGATCTTGCGCCATTCGGCGCGACCATCCACACGACTGACGCGCTCGGCATTCCGTCCGAGGCGAAGGAGGCGGTCGCCTTCGCTCTGCTCGCGTGGCAGACCTGGCATCGCCTCCCCGGCAACGTGCCCATCGCCACGGGGGCCGCGCACCCCGTCATCCTGGGGCAGGTCATGTATGTCTAGCAAACGTGCGTGTATCAGTATCCTGTTCAGCGCGCTGGCGCCGATGCTCCTGACCAGTTGCTCGGATGGCAAGCTCCCCGCCGACACCGCCGTCATGCTGATCGAATCGAGCCCCGTTAACCTCGACCCGCGGATCGGCCTCGATGCGCAATCCGAGCGCATCGACATGCTCGTCTTCGATTCACTGGTCAAAAAAAGACGAGCACTACGAAGTCCAGCCCTGGCTCGCGCAATCGTGGGAGCAGCCCGACCCGCTCACCTACGTCTTCCACCTGCACCCGGGCGTGCGCTTCCAGGATGGACGGCCGCTCACCTCGGCCGATGTGAAGTGGACCATCGACTCGACGCGCAACAGCGCCGTCATTACCGCGAAATCAGGTGCGTTCACCTCTGTCGATCATGTCGAGGCAACCGACCCGCTCACCTGCACAGTGCATCTCAAGCGGCCCGATCCGTTCCTGCTGTGGAATCTGTCAGACGGCGCGCTCGGGATTGTGCCCGCCGGCAGTGGACGCGATTTCTGGAAACATCCCGTCGGCAGTGGACCGTACACCTTCGTCTCACAGCAGCAGGACAAGGACGTACTGCTCGAACGCAATCAGAGTTCATGGCAGCCGATGCCATCGATTCGCAGGCTGCACTTCAACGTCGTACCCGATGACACCACGCGCGCGCTCGAGCTGCAGAAGGGGTCCGCCGACGCGGAGATCAACGCACTCGAGCCGGACACGATCGAGGCGCTCCGGCACAACTCGTCTCTCCGGATCGAGAGCTCGCCTGGCACCATCGTCAACTACATCAACCTGAACCTGCGCGATCCCTATCTTAAGGACGTGCGAGTGCGGCAGGCCGTCGCATACGCGATCAACCGGCCCCTGATGCTCGACAGCCTGTGGCGGGGACAGGCGCGACTCGCCGACAATCTGCTGCCCCCCGGACACTGGGCGCGCACCGACGAGGTCGCCCATTATCCGTTCGATCCGGCGAAGGCGAATGCATTGCTCGACGCGGCCGGATACGCCCGCGGTCGCGACGGTATCCGCTTTCATCTCGAGATGAAGATATCGAACAGCAGCACGCCCACGCGCCTGCTCTGCCTCGTAGCACAGCAGCAGTTACGTGCTGTGGGCATCGCGATGGACCTGCGCATCTTCGAGTTCGGCACGTTCTTCGCCGACGTGATGCGCGGAGCCTTCTCGATGTATTCACTGCGCTGGATCGGAGGCAACGAGAGTCCGGAGATTTTCCGCCTGGCCTACGCCACCGCCAGCCAGCCGCCGCACGGCGCCAATCGCGGCCACTATGTGAACCCCGAGCTCGACCGCCTGCTGGCCGATGCCGCGGCCACGAGTGACCTCACCGAGGACCGCAAGGACTACGTGTCCGTGCAGCAGATCCTCGCTCGGGATGTACCCACGATTCCGCTCTGGTACCAGGACAATGTCGTGGTGCATACCGAGCGGCTTGAGCACATCGTGGTCTCGCCATCGGGCGATTACGAATTCCTCAGGACGGCGACGTTGGCGCGCTAAAGAGCTACGCGCCGCGACGGCTGAGCATCCGCTCGCGTGCCACATCGCTGCCCAGGTGCTCGATCACCTGACGCATCGTGCGCAGGGAGTGCAGCTCGGCCATGGTGAACGCGCCGGGGAAGCGCTGATTGAGCTCTGCATACAGTCGAATGCGCTGCACAGACGTGCCGCCGCTGGCGAAGAAGTCCTCATCCGGCTCCACCTGCAACCGATGCAGCAGCCGCTGCCAGATGCTGCGCACTGCATCCTCAGGTCGTTGCGGATGCTCGGGCTGCGGCCCGGGCCGGCTCTCTGTGACGCTGCTGCCGCCGCTGCCTGCCGGTGGCGGTACGGAACCCGGAGCAAACCGCCGCATGATCACGTCACACTGCTGACGCAGCGTCCAGCGATCGGGACGGCCCTGCGCATCGAGCGGAAAACGCGCCACCAGCATCAAGGCCGCGGGGTGCTGCTCCTGCGGCACGCGCTGCTCCAGGAAGTCGCGCAGCACTGCTTCGGCTCGAGGATCGGCGCCGGTCTTCAGCGTAACAAAGACGCAGCTCACACCCTCGCCGTGCGGATCGGCGAGCGCCACGCACTCGCGCACCAGCGAGTGCGCCGTCATCATCACTTCAAACTCGCCGGGAGAGATCCTGCGTCCGGGCCGGATCTTCGGCACCTCGGGCTCGCTAAGCACGATGGTCTCTTCAGCCGCGGTCCGTGCCGGTGCTCCGATCAACAGTCGTCCGTCCGAGAGTTGCACCGCTTCGATCGCCAGCGAAAAGCCGCGCAGTCGCTGATCGCTCAGCAACTGCACCTCCCGAAACGCGTTCATGGTCTCTTGCGGCTCGCCCAGGTAACCGATGGCCAGCGCGTCGCCGGTCACGGTCAGTGCGCCGAGCCGGCCGATAGCAGTCTCGTGGTGCGCGGCATTGGCGACCAGCACGCTGCTGCCTTTGACGGGCGTGGCCTCGCCGGTAAGCGACACACCCACCGCGTAGCTGGTGGTCTCCGCGGCACCGAGCGCGCCAATGATGCGTGGTCCCGCTGCAGTGCTCTCGTTTGCACGGAGCCGGTCGAGCTCTGCCGGATTCATCCCGGCCAGGTCGACGACGACCTGCTCCAGGTGCTCCAGTGGCCCATGAACTTTACTGTTTAGGTCGGCGACGCTCGCGGCGGGTGCGCACAGCGTGGTCACGCGGTAGCGCCGCAACAGTCGCGCATAGTCCTGCGGACTAAGCGTCTCCCCTTCTGCCGGGTGCGGCGCCAATGCGACGGTTCCGCCCGCAAGCAGTGGTCCCCATAACTCGAGCAGAAAGGCATGGTGCTGCGCGCCGGCGTGCAGCAGGGTCGTGTCGGTCGAGCGAAACTCCACCAATGAGCCCGACGTGACCAGCCGCACGATCCCGGCATGCGTCACCAGCACGCCGCGTTCCTGCTCATTGAACAGAACGACGGCAGGATCCTCAGGCAGCCGGTGTGCCAGCCGGATGTCGCGAAACATCGGCATGAACTCACGCTCGACGATCGAGGAATCGAGCACGGTCACCCGCTCCGCCCAGTGCAGCCGATTGGCTGCGGGGTCGCTGCGATCGGCCAGCAGCAGATCGACAGCGCTTGCGCGCAGCTGCCGACCCAGCCGCTCCGGCGTCAGCGCGTGCACGTCGAAGGGCACATACACGCCACCCGCAAGCAGGATGCCGATGATGCTGCAAATAGTGCTGAACGAGCGCGTGCCGACTACGCCGACCAGATCGCCATGCCGCATGCCGCGGCGGCGAAGCAGTGTGGCCAGATTCTGTGCCCGTACGAGCAGGTCGCCATACGCCAGCCGCCCCTCGTCTCCGAGCAGCGCCGTCGCCCCGGCCCAGATCACCGTGCTTTCCAGCAGAAGAATGTCGACGGTGGTGCGGACCGGGGGATCCGCCGGCGTGTCGGCGCGCGGGCGCGTGGACCGAACACTTCCGGAATGTCCCAGCATGTGCGGTCCTCTCAAGGCAGCAACGGCATGAACCCTTTGCGCAAAGGAACCGCAAAGACGGCAGATGACAGAAGGCCCACTCGCCCTTCGGCGATCGTTCATTCACTCCACACGTTCCGGCCAGTGCCCTGCGCTGGGGCTGCCAATGTCTGGTGATGAGCCGACGTGATGTGCTGTTTATACCCGCTCCCCCTTCAAGCCGACGCCGTGCAATTGGTAACGTCGCAGTAATGCAGCGCTGTTACTGAGTCACGTTTGGCACTGGCTGCGAGCTACCATCGAGGCATGCCGAGTGATGTGCTGCGTGAAACCTTCCCCGTCGGTCCGCTGCGTTGCAACTGCACGATTCTGGCGAATGCGGAGACCCGCGAAGCCATCGTGATCGACCCGGGTGACGACCTGCCGGACATCCTGGCGCGACTGGCCCGCCGCCATTTGACGGTGCGGCAGATCGTCGTCACCCACGCCCACATCGACCACATTGGCGGGGCTGCGCAACTCCGCCGCGTCACGGGCGCTCCGGTGCTGTTCCACCAGGCGGACCTGCCTCTGGTCGCCATGCTCGATGTGCAGGCGGGCTGGCTGGGTGTGCCGGTACCTGAAAAGCTCTCCCCCGATAGCAGTGCCGAGGACGGCACCTCCGCCGGGATCGAGGGCCTGCCCGCGGAGGTCATCCACACCCCGGGGCATACGCCGGGCAGCATCTGCCTTCATTTCCCAAAGCAGGAATTGCTGCTGGCCGGGGACACGCTTTTTGCCGGCACCGTCGGCCGGACCGATCTCCCGGGTGGCGACACGCAGGCTCTGCTCCGGTCGCTGCACACCCGCCTGCTGCCCCTGCCGGAGGCGACCCTCGTTGTGCCAGGCCACGGCGAAGAGACCACCCTAGCCACGGAACGCGAGACGAACCCCTTCCTGCAGCCGCAGTACCGCCCCAGCCGCGACTGAGTGTCGCATGGCACGTTGCGGGTATAGTTCAGTCCCCGTTGAATGCATACCCTACCTCTTATGCCCCTTGCCGATCACGTTGAGGTTATGAGTTGGACGACCGATCCTAGTGGACTCAGAACCTTTGGTTGGGTATCTGTCTCAATCGAAGCTGCCCTTCGCAAGCGAGAGTCCAAGTGTCGCTGTGTTGAATGTCACCAGCCAGTCAGACTCCACCAGGATCGAGTCGGCATCGTTGCATCTCATCCCGAGCACCTCAAGCGGAACCCAGCTTGTAGGCTTAGCGATCGCTTGCGTTAGCTGCAGCCGCAGGACCGCCGCAGCCCCGGCTGAGCGTCAGGTGCTGGGCATCGCAGCAAGCATCTCGCGCACGCCGTCGCGGAACACAACCAGCTCCGGCAGCAGGCTGATCACCAGCCGGTTCGACTCGGCAAAACCGAAGAAGCTGCCTGCATGGACCGCCACCCCTCGCTCTGTCACCAGCCGGGTGGCAAGTGCATCGCCGTCCTCCGATGGCGGCGTGCGCAGCACCGCGTACCAGCCGCCCTCCGCAGCCAGTCGCGTCATGCCGTGTACCTCCGCGATCGCGTCATCGAGCACCGCAAGGTTCGCAGCCACGCGCTCCCGGATCTGCTGCTGCATGGCTCCTCGCCCAACCAGCCACCCCGGCAATGCGTGTTGGACGGGCGCATTCATCGAGAGAAAGGTGTCCGCGATAATCTCGAGCCGCCGCATCGCTTCGCGCCTCTGCTCTTCCAGCCCGCCGCAGATGATCCACGACGCCTTCATCTGCGGCAGCGCAGCCACCTTGCTCAGTCCACTCAAGACGAAGATCAGTGCGTCGGACTCGTTCCCTGCAAACGTGTGCGGCGTGCCCCCACGCCCTGGCCACGAATAGTCGAGGAACACCTCGTCGACGATCAGCGCGAGCTCGCGCTCCCGGCAAAAAGCGATCAGCGCCTCGCGCTCGGCGGCCGCAGTGTAGTGGCCGGTGGGATTGTTGGGATGAACGAGGATCACCGCTCGAGTGCGCGGCGTCACCTGCTGAGCCAGCCCGTACAGATCGAGGTGCCACCCCGGGTCACCTGCCGGATCGAACAGCATGGGAAACGGCGTCAGCCGCACATCGTCGATCGTCGCCAGCAGGTCGAACAGCGGATAGCTGGGCTGCGCGATCAGCACCTCGTCGCCCGGATCGCAGAGCAGGCGGAACAGCCAACTGTAACCTTCGCTGGTGCTTGTCGTGAGCACGATGCTGTCCGGGTCGACCGGCGCTCCGTGATCGCCGTAGTAGCGAGCCACCGCTGCCCGCGCGTGCGCCATGCCGCGCGGATCAGGATCGTAGTGCCGCGCTCCCTCGGCCGCGAGCGCATCCAGCAGGTCGTCGGCATAGCGGAAGCCGCAGTGCGTCGGATTTGACGCCGTCAGGTCGAGCACCCGCAGCCCGGCGGCTCGTCGCTCCGCCAGCGCCCGCGACCACGCCGTCTCCTCCTCCGCCCAGCCTGTCCTTGCCGCGAATCGCACGTGGCCTTCCCCTGTCGGCATACCCGTAATTGCATAATAGAGAGGTGACTGCGAACGACTCTCCTGCTGCCCTCGCAACGGTTCCAAAGGCTGTCATCTTCGACTTCGGCAAGGTGCTCAGCGAACTGCCCGACGCCGACGCGCACACCGGGCTCGTGACCACGGCAGGCGTCACGGACGAGGTCTTCGAAGAGCACTACTGGGCGCATCGCCACGACTACGACGCTGGCACGCTGAACGCGCACACTTACTGGCAGAAGGTGGCCGAGGGCGCAGGCTTCGACCTGACACCGGAGCGGCTCGCCGCCTTCCATCACTACGACTCGCTGATGTGGGCCAACCTCAACGCCGCCATGCTGCACTGGGCGACGGAGCTGCAGGCGGCCGGCATCAAGACCGCGATCCTCTCGAACATGGGCGAGGTCAACCTCGCCTACATGCGCGAAAACTTCCCTTGGCTCGCGCAGTTCACGCACCTCACGTGGTCCTGCGAGCTGCGCACGGCCAAACCAGATCCCGCAATCTATCAGCACACGCTCGAGCGGCTCGGGGTGGCGCCAAGCGAAGCGATCTTCATCGACGACCTGCCCCGCAACATCGATGCGGCGCGCGCCCTCGGCATCGACGCCATCCTGTTCACTTCGGTCGCCGACTTGCGCCGCGAGCTCGAGGCACGCGGCCTCGCCGGCCGCCTGCCCCTGCCAGAGCTCCAGAACGACCCCGCCTAGCCCGGCTCAGCCGATGCGCTGCGGAAGAAGGCGGCAGGGCTGACGTTCGCTCACCCAGCAAAGTTTGCACTTCTGGCGGGTGCCGCTGCATCCTCACTCCAGCACCAGTGAGCACTAGTACCGCACTCATCCGCTTCGCCAGGAGCAATCCATGCCGCATCCTCCCTTTATCGACGTCCCCGGAGCCATCGCCGAAATTCAGGCCGGCCGCATGATCGTGGTTGTCGATGACGAGGACCGCGAGAACGAGGGCGACCTTACCCTCGCCGCCGAGTTCGTCACGCCGGAGGCGATCAACTTCATGGCGAAGTATGGACGCGGCCTCATCTGCCTCACCCTGACCGAAGATCGCGCCGACTACCTGCGGCTGCCGCCCATGACGCAGGAGAACACCTCCCGTTTTGGCACCGCGTTCACGGAGAGCATCGAAGCACGCGAGGGTGTCACCACCGGCATCTCGGCTGCGGATCGCGCGCACACGATCCGCGTCGCCATCGACCCGACCAGCACCGCTGCCGACCTCGCGCGGCCCGGCCACATCTTCCCGCTGCGCGCGCGCAAAGGCGGCGTGCTGGTGCGCGCCGGGCAGACAGAAGCGTCAGTCGATCTCGCGCGCATGGCCGGGCTGATTCCCGCCGGTGTCATCTGCGAGATCATGAACGACGACGGCACCATGGCGCGCGTGCCCGACCTTGAGCGCTTCTGCACCGAGCATGGCCTGCGCATGCTCACCGTCGCCGAGATGATCCGTTACCGGCTGCGGCACGAGCGCTACATTCACCGCGTCGCCCAGTCGCCGATCCACACCCGCTACGGGGACTTCACGCTGATCGCCTATGAGAGTGAAGTGGACGGCGGGGAGAGTCACATGGCGCTGGTCCGCGGACCGCTCGACCCCACCTCCGAAGCGCCCACACTGGTGCGGGTGCACTCGCACTGCCTCTCCGGCGACATCTTCGGCGCAACCACCTGCGACTGCCGCGAGCTGCTCGAGCGCTCACTCGAACGCATTGCTGCCGCGGGCCGAGGCGCGCTCATCTACCTGCACAACAACAGCCCGGGCTTCGAACTCGACCGGCGCGAGCAGCCGGCCCGCATCCAGCTGCACCGCGACACCCGCGCGCGTGAGATGCACCCGGACCCGGCGCACGAGGAGCGCCAGCAGCGCGTTCTGCGCAATGTCGGCATCGGCGGCCAGATCCTGGCAGATCTCAACATTCGCAAGATCCGGCTGCTCACCAACACGCCGACACACGTGCCTGCGCTTGAGGGCTTCGATCTTGAAATCGTCGAGCAGGTGCCACTGCTCGACGCCAAGCCGCTGCTACCTGCGAAGTAGCCCGAGCAGCGGCCTGACCCACTACCAGGGGACGACCCCGTGCCGGTCGAAGTAGCCGCCGGTTGGCCCGTCTGCTGGCACTTGCGCGAGCCGCACGATCGCCTCGCTGCCCTCTTCGATGGTCTGCGTGCCCTGGTTGCCGTTCATATCGGTCGCCGTGTAGCCAGGGTCGGCGGCATTCACCTTGATCGGCGTGTCGCGAAGCTCCCAGGCGAGGTGAATCGTGAACATATTCAACGCAGCCTTCGAGGTGTTGTAGCCCAGCGGCTTGATCCCGGCAAACGCCCAGTTTGGATCCGCGTTCTGCGTCAGCGAACCGAGCCCGCTCGAGACATTCACAATGCGCCCGGCGGGAGACTTGCGCAGCAACGGCAACATCGCCTGCGTCACCGCGATCGGTCCGTAGAGGTTGGTCCGCAGCGTCCGCTCGAGCACGTCGAGTTGCACTGTGCTGGGCGCGCCATCGGCACCGAGATCGGCAATGCCGGCATTGTTGACCAGAACATCCAGACGCCCATACTGCTCGCGCACGACCTCAGCCGCGGCTCTGATCGATGCCTCGTTGTTCACATCGATGGTGAGCGGTTCCACCGTCGCGCCAGTCGCCTGCAGGCGCTTGGCTGCTTCCTGTCCGCGCCCCGTGTCCCTGGCGCCGAGCAGCACCAGGTACCCGACGGCACCCAACTGCCGCGCGACCTCAAATCCGATTCCTTTGTTGGCCCCGGTGATCAGGGCGATCCGCTTCCCATCGCTCTTTTCTGGCATGTGACTCTCCCGCGCGAGTACTGGCGCTTGGTAGTCGATGCTCGCCGCGTCCCCGCCGGACCAGGATTCGTTGACGCAAAAACGAAGACGCCACCCGGAGGGGGTGGCGTCTGTCGCAATTCTGATTGCGTGTGCTGCCGCTTAGAGCGTGGACTCGATCTCGAAACCCCAGGCCTCAAGCAGCGACTCCGGGATGTACTTCGAGTTCTTGTTGCGGCGCGCCCACTCACGAAGGCGGGTCGAACGGACGTACTGGTCCGGTGTCAGCTTGAACTCCTTCACGACCTGTTCAAACGAAGTCACCGTAGGGACGACGGGACCGATCGGCTCCGGCTTGCCCCAATTTGGATTTCCGCGACGCTTTGCCATTTCTCTGTTGTTCCTCAGCGTGGAGAAGATTTAGGACCGGAACCCGGCCGTTTTCTGGCCTCGGCACTCTAGCGTGGTGCCCTTCCCCTGATCCTCTAAAATCATAGCGCATTTTTGCCCAAATATCAAACGCAGGCAAGGACTTAGCTGCTCTTCTACCCAGGCCTGGTGAAGCCCCGGAACGTCCTCCTGCACATGCTTCGCGGCAACCCCGGGAGCCTTCCCCGGCTCTCACCTTCAGCAGAGTACCAACTCATTACTGGACCGGTGACCCTCAGCACTCTCGACCGCGACCGCCCGGACCTTCCTACAACCTGTGTGCGATTCTCCGATGCTGCCAACCCGAGTGAACCTAGGAAGGCAACAGGAACCAGAGAAGGCACCTGTCGCCCTTGAACCCCCGACCCTGGAGTGACGCGCATGGAAACGACCTACCGCCGGTTCCGCCTTCTGATCTACTTCGCCGCTTTCATGCTGGTCATGTCGCTTTGCTTCGTCTACGCCGAACCAGTCCCGCACGCCGCCACCCCGCTGCTGTTCGCAACCAGCCCGCAGCACGCCTCGTTCCTGGCGTCGTCGACAGCTGAGCCGAGCTTCGATCCTGCGGCCCTGCGCAACACCCTCACCCCGGGCGTCTCGCCCGCCCTGCTCGATCAGCTGGAGCAGGCCGCTCATCCGCACCACGGACTCTTCCACCGCTCGCATCGCAGCGTGCCTCACTTCAGCCCTGCCACGCCCGGTACTGAATCCTCGGGGCTGAGCACCGGTTCCGTCGCACCCGCGCCGCCTGCCGAAGTCCTCCAGACTCGATAATCCCTCGGGGCACAACCCCTCCCCCGGCGTACCCTTCTTACACAAAGATTCCGGTCACGAGATCCGGCCGCGGCAGAGGCGCATCTGCGCTGATTCACACCGCGCGCTGACATACACAAGGAGGAATGCCGATGTTCAAGGTTCTGACAGTCTTTTCAATTGGGGTAGCGACAGGTGCGGCCGTAGCACTCGCGTACGCTCCCCGGACCGGTGACAAGACCCGCAAGCAGTGGAAGCGCAAACTGGGTGACACTAGCGAGTACCTGCGCGACACGGCCGACGATTTCGGCAAGCACGCGACAAAGGTCTACAGCCAGGCAGACAAGATCGCGAACAAGGTCTCGAAGTCAGCCAATCGCTTCGCTGAGTCCTTCTAGCAAAATCTTCTAATTACCGCTGTCCTCGAACCCGGTGCGCCGCGCTGCGGCGCGGGCGCACCGGCCGGGTACGCACCCCTTCACATCCCGGCGCCCACATTCCCCGTTCAGTCCAAAGCACCAATGCTTCATGCGATCCTGCTGGGATGGCCGCCGACCCGACCCATACATTTCACGGACAGGACCACGCCTTCGTCCAACTCGTGGATGGCGCGTTCGTGACGTCCGCAACGCGTGCCGGCAGCCATGTCGCATGCCGCCCCGGGTGTACGCAGTGCTGTGTCGGGGTCTTCCCTGTCGGACCTGCAGATGTCCTCCGCATCCAGACCGCGCTTGTCGTTATCGAGAACACCGATCCGGAGCGCCTCGCGCGCATTCGTGAGCGCGGCCGCGCTTCCTGGGCAAGGCTCGAGCCCGACTTTCCAGGGGATCCCGCGACGGGGCGGCTCATGCTCGATCCCAAAACGGGAATTGAGACGGATGACTTCGCTGGTTTCGGCAATGATGAACCGTGCCCGATCCTTGACCCAACGAGCGGCACCTGTGACCTTTATGCAGCGCGGCCGCACACCTGCCGAATCTTTGGCCTGCCACTGCCCACTGAGGGCGGGTATGGCGTGTGCGAACTCTGCTTCACCGCAGCAAGTTCTGCCGAGATAGCGTCTGCAGCACTGCCGGAGTCCGTCACCGACACGCCAGAGGCATTGGACCAGCTGGCAATCAACGCTGGCGCCGCGCCCGGATTGACCGTCTTGTCATACGTCGTGATCCGGTGATTTGGCATCTCAACTACTGCTTGTCATTCTGCGGGCAACCCCTTGCAATCATCCTCAGACAATGAAGTCTTTACACGGCCGGCTGGCCTGAGGCAGAGCAGCCGGGCGGGCGTTGCTGCGGCCCATTTCCTGATGGAAGCTCTGCTATCTAGCCTGCCAGCCACTCGGGCGACCCAGCCCGGGCGTTCTCCTCGAGTGGCGCAACCCTCAAAAGCCCTAGCTTCCTCGTTACTTCTGCGCAAAGCAGGTGACTTTCCGGGTACCAAAGCTCTGTGCAAGTTCTTACAAGTTCGTTGTACGTTTGGGTCCATTGCCGATGTATTGAGTACAAGCAAAGCTTGAGCGAGGCGCGTAAAAGTGAAGGTCGACGAGAGATCTATTTACCCGAATCTGAAGCTGACAATCTACAAGACAGGAATTCGCCAGAATCGCCTGGCCAAGATGGTAGGCATCCACGAGGCGTACCTGAGCCGGATCGTCAATGGAACGCGCGAGCCAGGGGATTCCCTCCGCCGCTCAATTGCCGACGCCCTGCAGTGCGATCCCGACTGGCTCTTCGAACGCGAGAAGGTCGTCGCCTTCCCTGCCCTGCTGCGGGAGAACCGCCAAGCCTCCTGAGTTTTCGTCGCGGCAGGGGGCTCTCACGAGCCGGCGCCCTGCCGGTCCTCTCCCAAGCGACTCCGTCTCCCAGCCGGCAGATCAGACCGGAAGGTGACGCACTGGACCGCCACCCTGCTCGCTGGTACCGGCGAGGCTGTCGTCCTCACTCTGTCCCTCATGACCTTTGTTTTTGTCCTGGGTTGTTCTACTGAAGAGGAAATACGCGTGATGCAGCCTTGGTTTGGCACTCGTCCGGTCGCGGTTCTCGGTGTGCCGGTGGACAATGTTTCGACTCGTGAGGTGCTCGACCGCATCGATGAGTGGGTCGCCGCCGGCGACTTTCATCAGATCGCCACGGCCAACACGGATTTTGTTCTGCACGCCGTGCATGACGATGAATTGCGAGAGATCCTGCACCGCTGCGATCTGGTGCTGCCGGATGGCATGCCGCTGGTCTGGGCATCCCGTGCTATGGGCGCGCCGCTGCGGGAGCGCGTGACCGGGGTCGACCTGGTGCCGGAGATTGCCGCCCGTGCTGCCGACCACGGCTACCGTCTGTTCCTGCTGGGCAGCACGCCCGAGAGCCTGGCCGGGGCCGCTGCTGCGCTCTGCGCGCGCTACCCAAAACTCGAGATCGCCGGCACCCTGGCGCCGCCCCATACCTCGCTCGAAGCGATGGACCACGCGGCCATCCTGGACGAAATCGAGCGCGCCCGGCCCGATATTCTGCTGGTTGCCTTTGGCAACCCGAAGCAGGAGAAGTGGATTTCCATGCATCGCCGGCGGTTGGCGGTTCCTGTCTCGATTGGGGTCGGTGGCAGTTTTGACTTGCTGGCGGGGCAGATGTCCCGTGCGCCCGAGTGGATGCAGCGTTCGGGGCTCGAATGGCTGTTTCGCACCTTTCAGGAGCCGCGACGCCTGCTGCGGCGTTACAGCGGCAACGCCTCCGGTCTGATTCGGCATCTGCCTTTCGAGATGGGTCTTTACCAAATGCAAAGACGGCAGGACCGACTGGCGCAGCTTCGCGTTGAGGTCGGGGAGGGAGTGGCGCTGCTGCAGCTGTCCGGCGACGGCGCCGGGCCTGTGGTCGAGCGCCTCGGTGGCGCCCTGGCCGACGCCTTTGCCGAAGGCCGGCATGTCGTGCTCGATCTATCGGACGCCAGCTATCTCGGGCCGGACGCCGTGGGACTGCTGATCCGCGCTCTGCGCTGGGCAACGCTGCTCGGACGCGAGGTCTGGCTGACCGGCATGCCCCCCGCGCTCGCCCGGGTCGTGCGGAGCGCGCGTCTCGGCCACGCACTGCGTGTGGCGCCGGGCGTGCCCGATGCGCTGCGACGGCTTGAGCCGGCAGCGCCCGGCTGGTCGCCGACCGGAAATGAGCGCGTGCTCGCCTTCCGCCCCCAGGCAGTTCCGGCATCTCCGGCCCATGCCTTTCGGTCCAGGGTGCAGGGTACTTCCGCTATGACCCCGGCACCAGACGAGTATGTCGGCCGGTAGCGAAACCGCCCTACACTGGCAATATTTTTAGCCCCTTGCTGTACGACGGCTCCTGTTCTACGGAATCCCTATGCTGGCACTACTGCTCACACTCGGATGTCTCGCTGCCCTGATCGCGCTCTGGCGCGTCGGGCCGGAGCGTGCCGTGCTGGCGGTGATTCTGCCGCTGATGATGCTCTGGCCCTATGGCAGCGGGTTCCGCTTCAAGGGCGTCGAGATCGACCCGTTCATGCTGGCCATCGTCCCCGTTGCACTGGCGCTCGCCTGGAAGTACCGCTCGCGCTGGCAGCACACGGTCACGGATCTGCTGGTCTTCGCCTATGCGCTGAGCACGATGATGTCGAACTGGAACTCGGATGGGCAGTCGGCCGGCCTCGCGCTCGGCACCGCTACCCTGCTCGCCTGCGTTCCGCCCTACATCATCGGCAAGGTAGGCATCGAGCAGGCGGGGTTGCGGGTCAGCTGGATCAAGCGTTTTGTGACGCTGGCGTTTGCCGTGTCGCTGCTCTCGGTCTACGAGTACCGGATGGAGCGCGACTGGTTCCGCGAGATCGCGGACCGCCTCTTCGAACACAAGACCCACCTCGTGATGCAGTTCCGCTGGGGCTATGGCCGCATCTCCGGGCCCTACACCCATCCCATCCTGGCCGACTGCATTCTGCTGAGCGCCCTGATGTTCGCTGTCTGGATCTCGAGTCGGAAGCTGTGGGAGAACAAGTTCCGCAGACTCGAGTTTCTGCCCGGGCGCAAGGCCACCTACCTGCTCGTCGGTCTCGCAGCGGGCGTCTGGATGACCCAGTCACGTGGTCCGTGGCTGGCCGGCGCCTTCGGCATCCTGCTGGTGATCGCGGCGCGGGCGCGGCGGCAGAAGCGGGCTCTCTTCTATGTCACGCTGGTCTCGATCGTGCTGGCGGGTATCTTCTATGTCGTCCTGAATCGCTACACCGCTGTCAATCACGCGGCGGGCAGCATGGATCAGCAGAACGCCCAGTACCGGCGCCTTCTGCTGGTCAACTACACACCCGAAATCATGCGGGGCGGCTGGCTGGGCTTCGGCCTCCACTTCCCCATCGTCGATGGTCAGGATTCGATCGACAACGAGTACCTCAACATCACGCTGACCCAGGGCTTCCTCGGGCTGACCATCTTCGTCCTGCTCATCCTGGGGACATCCGCGCGGCTGCTGCGCGTGGCGCTGACGACGCGCGACCGGACGGATGCCTCGTTTGCCATCTGCCTGCTCGGCATCTTTGTCACGCTGGCGCTCAGTATCACGACCGTCTTTCTGGGTGCGCAGACCTACACGCTCTTCTTCCTTCTGGTGGGCTGGTCGCAGGCGCTGCGCCCCCGTCCGGCCGTCGCGCCCGCTCTTCAGCCGGCAGTCGCTCCCCTTGCGCCGTCCTCGCTGCGGTACCAGTACCGCAGGGTGTGGAGTTAGTTATGGCCTCGCCTCTCCTCATGTCCGCTCTGGCTGCCGCACTGCCGGCCTCCGTGCGGGCTGTCCTGTCCGGCCGCGTCGTCGAGATCGCCGCGATCACCCTGGTCGCCGTCACCGCGCCGACGGTGCTCGAACTCGGCCTGGTCACGCTGGCGGCGCTTGGCGCCGGGCGGTTCCGGTCCGCATCGCGCTTGCCAGGAGCTGTTGCCGCTGGCTCAGCCACCCCGCTCACCCGCCTGACCGTGGTCGTGCCCGCGCACAATGAAGAGGCTCTGCTCGGTCGCTGTGTGTTCAGTCTGCGGCAGGATCTCCCGGCCCATGGCCGGGTGCTGGTGATCGCCCACAATTCGAACGACGGCACGGCCCAGGTGGCGCGCACGGCGGGCGCCGATGTGCTCGTCCTGAAGGACGCGGGCCGCGAGGGCAAAGGGGCCGCGCTGCGCGCCGGCTTTGAGCGCGCGATCGCCGACGGGGCCGAGGTGCTGGCCGTGGTCGATGCCGATTCGATCGTGCGCCCCGGGTTCTCGGCGGCTGTGCTCGACGCAGTCCACAGCGGCGCCGAAGCCTTCCAGGCGCGGTACGTAGTGCGCGGCAGCGGTCCCCGCTCGCGTCTCACGGCGCTTGGCTTTCTGGGCTTCAATGTCGTCCGGCCACGCGGCCGGTCGCAGCTCGGGCTCTCGTCGGGCATCTTCGGCAACGGCTTCGGGATGCGCGCGGATGTGCTCGCCCGCGTGCCGTACGCGGCCAGCTCCGTGGTCGAAGATCTCGAATACCACCTCCGGCTGGTCGAGCAGGGCGTACGCGTAGAGTTCCTCGAGGCCGCGACGGTCGCGAGCGAGCTGCCGACCCGGGGCGATGCCGCACGGTCGCAGCGCGCCCGCTGGGAAGGTGGCCGGCTGCGCATGGTGCAGGTCTGGATGCCGCGCCTGCTCGGTCGCCTGCTGCGCACCGGCTCGCCGCGGCTGATCGAGCCTGCGCTCGAACTGGGAACGCTGCCGCTCGCCACGGCCGTGCCGCTGCTGGCCCTGGCACTGTTCCTGCCCCTCGGCTGGGCAGCCAACTACGCGCTCTTGGGCTTCGCCATCCTCTCGCTGCATGTCGGTCTGGCGGCCGCCGAAGGTCAAAGCGGCTGGGAGGTGGTGCGCACGCTGGCCGCCGTCCCCGGCTACATCCTGTGGAAGCTGCTGCTGGTGCCGCGGACGCTGCTCTCGGCGCGCACGGACGCAAGCTGGGTGCGCACCGAGCGGGAGGCCGTCACGCTGCCTTTCCCGGCGCCGGTCGAAAGCCTACCCGCCGCCCGGGCTGTCAACGAAGGTCCACGGGGCCCGCGTCCGCTGCCGCCCGTGGCCAAGGTGCGCTCATGACCCGGGGCCGGTCTTCGAAGTTTCCTGCTGTGTCGCTTCCTGCTGTTTACCGGATGGTGTTCGGGGCCTGCCCCCGCCACCCTCTCCCACGTGTCTCTAGGAGTGTCAACCCCATGACGGCTCACCGCTCACCGAACCTCTCTGCTTTGGCCAGCCTCCTGCTCGCCACCACCGCTCTCGGCCTGCCAGCGCTGGCCCAGGTGCCGACGACCGCGCCCGGCGCGGCTGCCGCTGCCGGGACCACCAGTGGCGCGAGCACGACGACACCCGAGCTCAAGCAGAACCCGATGACCCAGCTCCGGGCCTTCGAGCCGTCCGCGAGCGAGGAGTACCAGCTCGGCGGCGGGGACGAGATCACGCTCGAGTTCCCGGGCCGTCCCGAGTTGTCGGGCAAGCACACGGTCGGGCCGGACGGGCGGATCACGCTGCCGATGGCGGGAGCGATCCAGGTGGGTGGCCTCAGCCGTGAGCAGGCCGGCAAGGCGATCGAGCAGGCGATGGACAAGTACTACACCAGCGTGACCTGCATCGTGGGTGTGGACAAGTACGGGTCGAACCGGGTGCTGGTCACGGGCTACGTCGAACACCCGGGCATCCTCTACTTCGACCAGACACCGACGCTGCTCGAGGCAATCACGCGCGCCGGGCTGATCCGGCCGCCGGTGGGTGCGGGGCGGACGATCGACAACCCCATTCCTGAGCGGGTGGCGATCTATCGCGGCAGCGACGAGGCCATGTGGGTGGATGTGCAGAGCCTGCTGGCTAAGGGCAGCTCGATGGCGGACATGCGTCTTCGCCGCAACGACACCGTGTTCGTGCCGAACGATCAGGACCGCTTCGTCTCCGTGCTGGGCGAGGTCATGCACCCGGGCGCGATCCAGCTGACCCACAACTCGACCCTGCCCTCGACCCTGGCCGAGGCGGGTGGGATCACCGAGAAGGCGGGTGGCAACCCGGAGATCCTGATCATCGATCCGACGACCGGCTCGAAGCGTCCGATTCGCTACAAGGAGCTGCTCAGCCCGACCGGTGCGCTCGAAGTCTCGCTCAAGCCGGGTGAGGTCATCTATGTGCCGCGCGGCGGACTGGCGAAGACCGGGTACGTCCTGCAGCAACTGGGCCCCTTGACCGGCGCCATGTACTTCGCCGGAACGATTCGCTAGATCCGGAGTAGAAAGACCCCCGGGGCAAGGAGCCCCGAAACGGAATCTGAACAGCGCGACACCATCTGAGCAGCCCGGGCAGCGATGCCCGGGACCAGCAGCTAAACACCAGGCAGGAGAGACGAGAGACCCCCATGAAGACCACATCCGAGACCGCCCTGACCCCCGTGGTATTCCCGCAGCGGCCTTCCCTGCCGCCGCCTGACCAGGAGACCCGCCGCCGCCCCATCCAACTGGTGGCCAGTCTGCGGCGTCACCGCACGCTGGTCAGCTGGGTGGTCGCGGTCATGCTGGTGCTCACCGGCTTCTATGCATGGCAGATGGGCGGCACCAGCTACACGGCGACCAGCTACGCGTATATCTCGCCCACCTTCCCGGCAACGCTGTCGACCGAGGCCAACCGCGAGCAGGATCGGCCGTACGAGAACTACATCGCCGACGAGGTCCAGACGGTCAGCCGTTACGACATCCTGGCCGCCGCGCTCCAGAAGCTCGCTCCCGGCACCTGGCAGCATCCCGGCGAGAGCCTCGGCTCGGCCGTGGCCCGGCTGCAGCACTCGCTTGACGTGGACCGCGTCGGCCAGACCTTCCAGATCAAGATCTCGCTGACCGCGCGCGACCCGGAGAAGGCCGCCGCCACCGTGAATGCGGTGACCGATGCCTTCGTCGCGAAGCAGCACAAGGACGAGTTCTACGGCCGCGACGAGCGGCTGGCCACGCTGCGCCAGGAGCGGATCAAGCTGCAGCAGGAGCTCGATGGACGCTCGGCGGATCAAGCGAAGCTGATGGAGCAGCTCGGTGTCGCCCAGGTCTCGACCGGTGACGATCCCGGCAACTCCTTTGACGAGCGCGTCCGCCGGCTGAACGAGACGCTGGCCCAGGCGAAGGCTGCCCGCATCGCCGCCGAGGCTCAGCTGCGCACCTACCGTGGCAAGGCGCTGACCGCCTTCGCCGCCGATTCGGCGACCACCGACGTCGGGCTCTCGACCATCCGCCAGAGCCTGAATACGCGGCGCGCGCAGTTGATGGCGCAGATGGGTCCGCTGACGCCGACCAACCCGCTCTACATCCAGGACGAGGCCGAGATCAAGGAGATCGACAAGCAGCTGGCATCGAGCGTGGGCAAGGCTGAGCAGACCATTGCCGACCGCAAGGAGCAGCAGTTCCAGGCAGAGCTCGATCGGGCTCGCTCGGTCGAGCAGCAGATCGCCGGTCAGTTGATGGCCGAGACTCACCAGGCCACCGCGGCAGCGCCGCGCTTCCAGCAGGCCAAGGAGATGGGCAAGGACATCCTGCGGCTAGAAGACAGCTACTCGGCAGTGAGCACGCGCATCCGCGACCTCGAACTCGAGGGCAGCTCGCCGGGCACCGTTCACCTCTCCTCGCCGGCGATCGTTCCGCTGATTCCGGCCAAGAACCATACGGTCATGTTCCTCCTCGCCGCGCTGTTTCTCTCGCTTGCCAGCGGTGTCGGCGTGGCGCTGGCTGCGGACGCAATCGATCCGTACGTCTACACCTCGAGCGATGTCGAGCACGTGATCGGCTTTCCGCCGATCGGGGTGCTGCTCGACCATGACGACTTCTCGAGCGAGGCCAGCGGCCAGTACCTCTTGCGGCTCGCTGGTGGCATCCAGCACGCCCGCAACACGGCCCAGGCGCGCACCTTCCTGTTCACCGCCACGGCACCCGAGAGCGGCACGACGACCATTGTCGAGAAGCTGGGGCGCCAGTTGCGCAACCTCGGCCTGAACACCCTGACCGTGGCCGCCACCAACATCGATGGCAAGATCGCCTACGTACGCAACGACGCAGCGCCGGCAGCCGAGCCCAACACCGGCCGCTATGCCGACAAGCTGCGCCGCGCCGCAGGCTCCGATCTTTCGGTGCACGTGCAGAACGGCCCGCTGACGGCCGGCAACCCGATCTACAGCGGCACGTTTGTCTCGCAGATCCTGAACGAGGTGAAGGACGACTACGACGTCGTGCTGATCGATGGCAGCCCGATCCTGATCTCGGCCGATACCGAGTACCTGGCCCGCGTGGCCGACGGCACGGTGTTGATCGTGCAGTCGGGGCGGACGACGCGCCACCAGCTCAACCGCGCGGCCAAGCTGCTCGAGCGGCTCGATGTGCCGGGCGTGGCCGTGGCGCTGAACCGGGTCACGCGTGACCGGGTGGACCCGGCGCTGGTGCGCGATGTGGAAGAGTTCCAGCGGCAACTGCGCAAGCAGCGCGGCTCGACGCTGGTGGCCACCGCGGCCCGTGCGCCCGAGGCAGCGCGCACCCGGGCCCCGGAGGCAGCGCACACCGAGACGGCCAGCGCGTAGGCGGAGATCTCGGACGAGGGCCAGGGGGGATGCGTCCAGGCCCTCCTCGAGAACAGGAGCAGCAGCGATGGCGGTCCCACTGATCGAACGCGAGCGTGCCGTGCTGGCGATCTTTCGCCAGATGCTGGCTGCGCCCGCGCTCGGCCCGGAGGACAACTTCTTCGAGGCAGGCGGCACCTCCCTGCTCGCCGCCCGGCTGATGAGCCGGCTGCGGGCAGAGCACCTGCTCGACCTGCCCGTCTCCACCCTGTTTGCTGCGCCGACGGCCCGCTCGCTGACGCAGGCTCCTCACTCCCGCAGTCGGGCGGGAGGCTCTGAACTTGCTTCTCCGCACTCGGATGGAGGGTCGGAGGAGGCGGGTGTGGACGCCCGCAGAGCCTCACAAGGAACATCGCAAATCCCAGCCGCAGCAACGAGCGGCCCTGCTGCCCCGGCCGTCGCCATCATCGCCATGGCGGGCCGCTTCCCTGGCGCGAAGACGCCGGAGGCGCTGTGGGAGAACCTGCTCGCTGGCCGCGAGTCGGTGCGCCGTCTCGCGCCCGAGGAGCTCGAAGTGCCGCCCGAGATCTCGGCTCAGCCGGGCTATGTCGCCGTGCGATCGGTGCTCGAAGATGTCGACCAGTTCGACGCAGCCCTCTTTCACATCTATCCCCGCGAAGCCGAGCAGATGGACCCGCAGCAGCGCGTCTTTCTCGAAGTCTGCTGGGAGGCGCTCGAACGCGCCGGGCACGATCCGCGGCGCGCCTCGGCAACGATCGGGGTCTTTGCCGGCTCGGGGTTGAACACGTACCTGCTGCACAACCTGGCGCGGGACCGCGGCTTCCTTGAGCGCTTCACCGCCGACTACCAGGCCGGCTCTTACGTCACCATGATGGGCAACGACAAGGACTTTCTGCCCACACGCGTGAGCTGGAAGCTCGACCTCAAAGGCCCGAGCGTAACCGTGCAGACGGCCTGCTCGACGTCGCTGGTTGCGGTCTGCCAGGCCTGCCAGAGTCTGATGGCGGGGGGCTGCGACATGGCGCTCGCCGGGGGCGTCTCGATCACCTTCCCCCAGGGGCGCGGCTATCTGCCGGAAGAGGGTGGCATCGTCTCGGTCGATGGCGTCGTGCGGCCGTTCGATGCCGACGCGCAGGGCACCGTGTTTGGCGCCGGTGCGGGCGTGGTCGTGCTCAAACGGCTGGCCGATGCCGAGCGTGACGGCGATCGCATCCTGGGTGTGATCCGCGGCTTTGCCACGAACAACGATGGCGCCGGCAAGGGCGCCTACACCGCGCCCAGCCCGCAGGGGCAGGCGACGGTGATTGCGGCAGCACACGCCATGGCAAAGGTCGATCCCGCTACCATCACCCGCATCGAGGCGCACGGCACCGGCACGCCGCTGGGTGACCCGATCGAAATCGCCGGGCTGGCAGAGGCCTACCGCCGCAGCCTCGCGGGCCGGGAACACGGATCTCGCCCAGTCGTCCGGGTGAGCACGGTGAAAGGACATCTCGGTCATCTCGATGTCGCGAGCGGCATTACCGGGCTGATCAAGACCCTTCTCGAGATCGAGCACGGCAAACATCTGGGACTGGCCCACTTCCGCTCATTGAATCCTGAGATCGGCCGCGTGCTGGCCGACAGCTCCGTGGATTTCCGCTTCTCCGCCGACCATGAGCCGTGGACGCCTGCTCCGGGCGCACCGCGCCGGGCCGGTGTGAGTGCCTTTGGCGTGGGCGGGACCAATGCTCATGTAGTCATTGAGGAGTACTCGTCTAAGTCGCGCCAGCAGAACACACTCGGAGAGGCTCCAGGCCCGCAGCTACTGCTGCTCTCTGCGGGGACCCCGACGGCTCTGACGAGTGCCGGTCAGGCGCTCGCAGGATGGCTCGAGCAGCACCCGGACGTGCCGCTCGACGATGTGGCCTTCACGCTCGCCGACGGACGCACCCGCCTGCCCTGGCGCGCGGCCGTTGTGGCCCGTACCCCGGCGCTGGCTGCGGCGGCCCTCTCGAGCCCGCTGGCCAGGCCGGTCCAGGCGCTCAGCACCCCACGCGTTGTCTTTGTCTTTCCCGGCCAGGGCATCCAGCGGGTCGGGATGGGGCGCGAGCTCTACGAGGGGGAGCCAGTCTTTCGCGAAGAGCTCGACCGCTGTGACCGCATCCTGACGCCGCTTCTCGGGGAGAGCCTGCTCGAGGCGCTCTACCCGCAATCGGACGCAGACACAGGCGAACCCAACCCTGAGAGCCGTCTGAACCAGACCCGGCTGGCGCAGCCCGCCATTTTTGCGGTCTGCTATGCCCTGGCCCGGCTCTGGCAGTCTTACGGGGTCGAGCCTGCGATGGTTCTCGGCCACAGTATTGGGGAGTTCGCCGCCGCGACGCTCGCTGGCGCGCTCTCGCTCGAAGAGGCACTGGTACTGATCGCCGCGCGTGGTCGCCTGATGCAGGAGCAGCCGGACGGCGCCATGCTGGCCGTGCGGGCCAGCGAAGAGACGGTCCGCGCGCTGCTTCCGGGCGAGCTCGACCTGGCGGCGGCGAACGCGCCGCAGGCAGTCACCGTCTCCGGCCCCGCGGAGGCGATCGACGCCTTCGCCGCGACGCTTGCCGCGCAGAACATCGCCACCCGGCGGCTGGTCACCTCCCATGGCTTCCACAGCCGCGCGATGGAGCCGGTGATCGACCAGTTGCGCGCTGCGCTGCCCGATCTGACACTCTCCGCACCAGCGCTGCCCTGGGTTTCAAGCTTCACCGGCGAATCGCTGACGCCAGAAAACCTGGCGACATGGGACTGGCCGAGGCAGGTGCGTGAGCCGGTGCGATTCGCCGATGCGGTCCGCACTGCCCACCGCACACTGGCCGGCGACGCGATCTTCCTCGAGATCAGCCCGGTGCCGAACCTGCTCGGCGCCGTGCGCCAGACACTGGCCGGCTCGCTCGACGGAGCACGCATCCTGCCGAGCCTCGAAGCAGATGCGACCGCTGATGGCCTTCTGCCCTCACTCGCCCGGCTGGCGGCGCTCGGCATCGAACCAGAGTGGCAGCGCCTGCGCACGGCCTATCCGCACCACACCGACCGGCCGCAGCGCGTGCTATTGCCGACGTACCCGTTTGAACGCAAACGTTACTGGGTGGACGCGCCGCATGCCGTCGCCCCCTCATCCAACCCCACTGCGGCGGCGGCCAATCAGAGCCTCCCCGCGCCCAATCGATCTGCTGCGCACGATCTTCAAGGACTGACCATGGCTGCCCCTGCCTCGCACCTCGCATCCCCGGGCCCCGCCAACTCCGCTCCAGCCGCATCGCCCGATGCGGCTGTCACCGAACTCAAGTCTGTGGTCGCCGAATTGTCGGACCTGGACCTCACCGCGGTGCCCGCGTCCACCTCCTTTGTGGAGCTGGGGCTCGACTCACTGTTTCTCACGCAGCTCACCCAGGCGGTGCGCGCCCGCTACGGCGTGAAGCTGACCTTCCGCCAGATCATGGGCGAATACGGTACCTTTGCCGCGCTGGCTGACCACCTGCGGCCGCACATCCAGGTGGCGCCGCCTGCGCCGGCCGGGCCGCCTACCGTCGCCGCGGCCGCCACTGGCAACCCTGTAGCTGCCGCGCCGGCCGAAGGCTATGCCGCGCTGTTTGCGCAGCAGATGCAGGCGATGTCGGATCTGTTTCAGCGGCAGATGGCCGCGCTGGGCACGATGGCGCCCTCGCCGGCAGCGGCTGCGCCCGTTGCCGCTGTTCCAGCCACGTCCGCGACATCGGTACCCCCACCCGGGGCCGCCCCCTCGATGGCGACGCACGTCGATCTAGCGAAGCCGTTGCCCTCGGTTGCCGCGGCGCAGCCTTCCACGGCGCCTGAGCCGACGCTCGGCACCACCGTTCCGCTGAAGCCGCTCGAACTGCGGCAGGAGGCGGCGCTCACGCCGCGCCAGCAGCAGTACCTGCGCGAGCTGATCACGCGCTACAACACGCGCACCGCGCAATCGAAGCAGCATGTCGAGCAGTATCGTGGCGTGCTGGCCGATCCGCGCGTCGCGTCGGGCTTCCACCCGGAGTGGAAGGAGATGGTCTACCCGCTGGTGATCGAGCGCTCGCAGGGCGCGTACCTGTGGGACAAGGATGGCGCACGCTACATCGACATCCTGAACGGCTTCGGTTCGATCCTGTTCGGACACTCTCCGAAGTTCGTCACCGACGCGGTGCGCGATCAGCTCGAACTAGGCTTCCCGATCGGTCCGCAGACGGAGTTCGCGGGCGAGTGCGCGGCGCTGCTGGCAGCGATGACCGGCAACGAGCGGGTCTCGTTCTGCAACACCGGCTCCGAGGCAGTGATGGCCGCGATGCGGCTGGCCCGCACCGTGACCGGACGCAACCTGGTGGTCCTGTTCTCGGGCGCGTACCACGGACAGATCGACGAGGTGCTGGTCAAGTCGACGCGCGCGGAGCGCTCGATGCCGGCAGCCCCGGGCATCCCGCGGCAGAGCGTCGAGAACATGCTGGTACTCGAGTACGGATCGCCGGCTGCGCTCGACGTGATCCGCCGCCGTCAGGATGAGATCGCCGCCGTGCTGGTCGAGCCGGTGCAGAGCCGTCATCCGGCACTGCAGCCGGTGGAGTTCCTGCGCGAGCTGCGCGCCATCACCGAGCAGTCCGGCTCTGCGCTGATCTTTGACGAAGTCGTCACCGGCTTCCGCACACATCCCGGCGGCATGCAGCAGCTGTTCGGCATCCGCGCCGATCTCGCCACCTACGGCAAGGTGGTCGCCGGTGGCATGCCGGTCGGCGTGATCGCGGGCAGCCGCACCTACATGGACGCGCTCGACGGCGGCAGCTGGCAGTTCGGCGATCGCTCGCTGCCGACGGTCGGCGTTACGTTCTTCGCCGGCACCTTTGTCCGCCATCCGCTCACGATGGCGGCCGTCCGCGCCGTGCTGACACATCTGCAGGAGCAGGGGCCGTCCCTTCAGTCCTCGCTGAACGCGCGGACAGCGTCGCTGGTCGCCGACCTGGGCCAGATGTTCTCGGAGTTCGGCTTCCCCTCGCGCATCGAGAGCTTCTCGTCGTGGTTCTTCTTCCCATCGCCGGCCGAGTCACGGCTGGCGCGGTTGATCTACTATCACCTGCGCGAACAAGGCGTTCATCTGCAGGAGGGTTTCCCCTGCTTCCTCACGACGGCCCACACCGAGGCTGATCTGCAAGAGGTGCGGCGCGGCTTCCAGAGCGCGCTCGAAGCGATGCGCGAGGGTGAAGCGCTGCCCCGCCCCACGAGCGTCCCTGCTGCCGCCGTCGCAGCCGCGAGCGCAACGAGCAAACCAGCCGGATCAAACCTCAATTCGAAAGCTGATGCTGAAATCAGTGAGGCCCCCATCACTGCCCCGCAGCGCGAGATCCTGCTCGCCTCGCAGCTCGACACAACCGCGAGCACTGCATTCAATGAATCGGTCACGCTCGAGCTCGATGGCCCGCTTGATCGCACGAAGCTGCTTGATGCTTTCCGCACCCTGGTCGGGCGGCATGAGGCGCTGCGGCTGACCATCTCGCCCGATGGCGACCGTGTGCGCGTGACCCATGCGGCACCCGAGCTGCCGCTGGTCGAGGAGGACTGGTCCGCCCTGCCGGCTGACGAACAGGCCGCGCGCCGCCGTGCGCTGCTCGACCACGAAGCGACCACTCCGTTCGATCTGTTCGCGGGGCCGCTCTTCCGCCTGACTCTGCTCACGCTCGCGCCCAACCGGCATGCGCTGCTGCTGACGGCGCACCACATCGTGCTCGATGGCTGGTCGATAAACGTGCTCGCGACCGAGCTGGGCGCCCTCTACTCTGCCGCGGTGACGGGAACGACAGCGAAGCTTGCCCCCGCGCACTCATTGCTTGAACAGGCGCGCCATGAAGAGGCCGAACGCACGACGGACGACGCGCGCGATGTGGCTGCCTACTGGACATGCCAGTTCGCGAGTCTGCCTGAGCCGCTGGCGCTGCCGACCGACCGGCCGCGTCCCGCGCTGCGTTCGCATGCCGGCGCGACCTACCGCCATGTCTTCCCGGGAGCGCTGCTCGACAAGCTTCGCGCCAGCTCGCAGCAGTCCGGCCGCACGCTCTTTGTCACGCTGCTCTCTGGCTACGCAGCGCTGCTCGCGCGGCTCACCGGGCAGGACGATCTGGTCATCGGCATCCCCATGGCCGGGCAGCGTGAGATTGCAGGCAAGAGCTATGTCGGACACGCGGTGAACTTCCTGCCACTGCGCCTGCATCCTGAGACGGCGACTCCCTTCACCGCGCTGGCCGCAGAGGTTCAGAACGCGGTCTACGACGCGCTCGATCATCAGCGGTTCACCCTGTTCTCGCTCATCCAGCAGCTCAAGCTCGAACGCGATCCGTCGCGGCTGCCACTCGCCGAGGTGCAGTTCAACCTTGAGCAGGTGGGCAACGGGCTGTCCTTCGCCGGATTGACGGCGCGGCTGGATCCGAACCCGAAGGCCGCTGCTTCGGCGGATCTGTTCTTCAACTTCGTCGACCGCGGCACCGACCTGCTGCTCGACTGCGACTACAACACGACGATCTTCGACGAGGCGACGATTGCGCGCTGGGTGCGCTCGTTGGAGTTGCTGGTGGCCGACGCTGCTGCCGAACCGGAGCAAACGGTGGGCGAGTTGCGCGTCCTGTCCGACGAGGACCTCGAGCGGCAGCTCGTTACCTGGAACCAGACCACGACCAGCTATCCGCGTGACCGTTCGCTGGCCGACCTCTTCCGCGAGCAGGCTGTGCGGACGCCGGACGCGATTGCGCTGGTGGCTGAGAGCGGCAATGTCACATACCGCGAGCTCGACCGCCGCTCCGACGCGTTTGCCGGCTGGTTGGCCGGGGAGGCGGGCACCATCTCCGGGCTGCGCATTGCGCTCTCGATGGAGCGCTCGCCGGAGATGATCGTCGCCATTCTGGGCGTGCTCAAGACGGGGGGCATGTATGTACCGATCGACCCCGAGTACCCGGCCGCGCGGCTCTCGCTCTTGCTCGAAGACGCACAGCCTCACCTGCTGCTGACGCAGGAGCGGCTGCGCGATCGCTTTGCCGCGTTCCCCTGCCGGACGGTTGCAATAGAGTCGGTGCCGACCACGGTTCCATCCGGCAGCCGCACCCCGATCGCTGCCGCGGCCACCGCACCGGCGTACATGATCTACACCTCCGGGTCGACCGGAAAGCCGAAGGGCGTGGTGGTGCCGCAACGTGCGATTGCGCGGCTGGTGCTGAACACCGATTATGTCCACTTCGGCGCGGACGAGGTGATCCTGCAGCTTGCGCCGGTGACCTTCGACGCCTCGACGTTCGAGATCTGGGGCGCGCTGCTGCACGGGGGCCGCCTGGTCCTGATGCCCGGTACCCGGCCGGCTCCGGAGGAGATCGGGGCGGCCATACGCCAGCACGGCATCACGACCCTTTGGCTCACCGCGGCACTCTTTCACCTGATGGTGATGGACCACCTCGCTGATCTGAAGCCGCTGCGCCAGCTGCTTGCGGGCGGCGACGTTCTGTCGGTCGCGCATGTGCGCACGCTGCTTGAAGCCGCACCCGAGCTGCGGCTCGTGAACGGCTATGGACCGACCGAGAACACCACCTTTACCTGCTGCCACACCATCCGGCTGAGCGATCTCGATCGCGGGACGGTGCCGATCGGGCGGCCGATCGCGAACACCCGGGTCTACCTGCTCGACCGGGCGCAGCGGCCGGTACCGGTCGGCGTTCCCGGTGAGCTGTATGCAGCCGGCGATGGTCTGGCGCTGGGTTATCTGAACGCGCCGGAACTCACGGCAGAACGCTTCCTTGACCTCACGCTCGAGGCCGGCGGAACTGACCGGCGCGAGCGGGTCTACCGGACGGGCGACCTGGCGCGCTGGACGGCAGACGGCCTGATCGAATTCCTGGGCCGGAGGGACGCACAGGTCAAGATTCGCGGCTATCGAGTGGAGCTCGGCGAGATTGAGCACGTGGCCGAGCAGTTCCCGGAGGTTCGGGCCGCGATCGTCTACGCGCATCCGGATTGGACGACGGCGGGGGATGTCCCAGGTGACAGGCGGCTGGCGCTCTACGCCATTCCGCGGAACGGCATGGAGCCGGCGCGGCTGACAGCAGAGCTGCGCAGCTACCTGCGCTCCCAGTTGCCGGAGCACATGCAGCCCCAGGCCGTGCTGCTGGTGCCCGCGTTCCCACGGACGCCGAACGGCAAGGTCGACTATCGCGCGCTGCCCGCCCCGATGGCACCCGCCGCGGCGCCGGAACGGGCCATCGTCCCCCCGAGCACCCCGCTCGAGAGCCGGTTGGCGGAGATCTTCAGCCGTGTCCTGGGGGTCTCTCCCATTTCGGTCGAAGACAGCCTATTTGAGCTGGGCGGCGACTCACTTTCCATCTTCCGCATTACCACGCAAGCGACCCAGGCCGGCATCCCACTGACTGCGAAGCAGTTGTTCCGTTGCAGAAGTATCGCCGCGGTGGTTACGGAAATGGGGCGTGAGAGTGAGGAAGAGGCTTCCGCAAGAGCACCCGGCACGCATACGATTAGACCAATCGCCCGGGATCGTTTCCGCAAGGTACAAACGGTCTGACACTCACACCGGGAATTTTGGCTTTCTGTTGATCTCTGCCGGGGTATGACGCGCGCCTACCAATCCGCCTTCTCTGATCGGCAGCCGAACGAGCCGATGCGCCCAACTGCGGGCGCTGTTGCGCGTACAGAGGCGGGCAGCGCGTTCCCGGCGACGATGGCCATGGGCCGCGAAGCGGTTGCGGACGCAACCTCTGAAACGACGGCGTCAATCGCCTCTGCAAACGGCGTCCACGCTCATGCCGAGGCCCACGCCGGGAATGGTCACGCGCACACCAGTCATGCTTGCGATCCTGAGACGGGCGGCACTGCCGAAGAGACCTTCGTGGTGCCGGCCAGTCTTGAACAGACGCGCTACTGGACACTTGCGCAGATCGACCCCGATTCGACGGCGTCAAACATGGCGATCTCCTGTGAGTTGGAGGGAGCAGTGGATGCGCGCGTGCTCGAGCAGGCCGTGGCTGCGCTGACGCTGCGGCACGAAGCGCTGCGGACGCTGTTTCGAGTGGTCGATGGCCAACTGTCGCAGATCATCCTGACGCGGCCGGTCTTTGAGTTCAAGGAGCAGGACCTGCGCGGGCCCGATGGGGCCGATGCGCAGGAGGCGCAGATTGCGGCGGCGCTCTCGGCACATAGCCATTTGCGGATCGATCTCGAACAGGGGCCGGTGCTGCGCGCCCGTTTGCTGCGGCTCAGCGCCGAGCGGTATCAGCTCGCGCTGACGATGAATCACATCGTGTGTGACGGCTGGTCGAATGGCCTGCTGCTGCGCGACGTGCTGCACCTCTACGGCGCGCTGCTCCGCGGCGCTGGCCCACTCGAGGCGGTTGTCTCTGGCGCAGCCAGCGATCTGCCGGAGCTTCCCTTCCAGTTCGCCGATTTCACGGTGTGGCAGAACGAATATCTGGGCAGCCCGCAGGCCGCGACCGCGCTGCGATTCTGGATGGAGCATATCCCGGGGGATCTGCCGCCGATCGCCATGCCGGCGGACCGGCCGCGTCAGGCGGGCCGCAGCTTTCCGGGCACGATCGCCTCGACCCTGCTGCCGGCCGACGTCAACAAAGCGCTGATCGCCTACTGCCGGCAGAGCGGTTCGACCAAGCACATCGTGCTGCTGTCGATCTTTGAAGCCCTGTGTGCACGAGAGAGCGGACAGGATCGCTTCCTGCTGGGATCGACGATTGCGAACCGCACGCAGCCGGGCATGGAAGACGTGGTCGGACGGTTCGCCAATCCGCAGATCATCGTCGCGGACGTCACGGGAGACCCGACGTTCCGTTCGCTCGAGCAGCGCGTGCGTGAGTGGGAGAGCTCGGCGTACACGCACCAGGACCTGCCCTTCTCGCGCATCATCGAAGAGCTGCAGTCGCGTGAGCGAGTCCCGACCTCGCAGTTCCTCTCCGTGTGGTTTGTGTACCAGCGCGCCTTCATGCAGCCACAGCAGATGGATGGCCTGCGCCTGACGCCGCGGCGATCGGTTTCCGGTGGCGTGGACTTCGACATGCTCGTCTCGGTCGTCGAGCGGGAGGAAGGCCCACGGCTGCAGATCGAGTACAACAGCGACCTGTTTGCCGCTGAGCGCATTGCTGGATTACTCGACCGATTCGAGCATCTGCTCACCGAGGCGCTGGCGCATCCGGATGTGCCGCTGTCGGAGTTGTCGGTTCCTGACATGTTGGTTGCGGACTTGTCTGTCTCAGGCGCCTCCTCTGCCGCGCAACCCTCCGTTGCGGCTGCTCAGCCCGCTACTGAAACGATCACGGTGATGAATGTGCCGGTGGCCTCCTCCGCGGCCGAACCCATTGTGCGTTCAGCGCGGCCCGTGGCTGTGCTGGCGAGGGCCGAGCAGGAGGGCGATCTGCTGGACCGCATCGCCGCTCATGTGGCTGCCCGTCCCGGGGAGGTCGCGGTCGCTACAGCGACCGATCAGATCACCTGGCAGCAGCTGGAGCAGCGCAGCCGCTCGCTTGCTGCGCATATTGCTGGCACGGCGAATGGGCGCACTGCGGCCCGATGCGCCTACCTCGTGCTCGCTCCGGACGTGCATGCGGTTGTCGCGCTGCTGGCCCTGCTCCGGCTGGGCGATCGCGGTCCCCGGCTGTTGCCGCTGCCGGCGCATGTCACAGCGGGCGAACTGGCCGACCTGGTCACCCCGGACACACTGACGCTGGGGCCGGCAAAGCGGCTGGGCGGGGTGCCGGCAGCACAGGCGATCGCGTTTGAGAGCTTCGACACGCTCGCGTCCGGGTCACGGAATGAGGCCACTGCCGACGGCAAGTTGGGCACGCTGCCACAGGCCTGGTCCATGCCTCGCGTGCTGCATGGCCGCGCCCAGAACGAGCCCTCCTCGACCGTTTCGATCAATCTCGGGGAGACCTGCCGCTCGGTCGCGATGCTGCGCCGCGAGCTGCCGATCACGGCAGAGGACGCGCTGCTGGCGATTGCGCCCGCCTCGCCGTCGGATGCATTGCTGGACCTGCTGCTTGCGCTCTCGACCGGCGCTTCGCTGACGTGGCTGAGCTTTCGCCCTGACGTTGCGCTGCAGTCGCTGCTCAATGAACGGCAGCCGACCTTTGCCATTGCCGAGCCAGGCCAGTGGCGGAGCTGGGCAGCCGCTGGCTGGAAGGGCGACCGCCGGCTGCATGCGCTGGCGCGCGGACGCCATGCCGCCTACCCGGGATGGCTGCCCACCGCAGCAGGCCGGCCGCTCCCCGTGCGCTCGGCTCACGCGCTGCTCTCGACGGTGGAGGGCTACCTGGCCGCGGCGCCGGTCGTGTCCGGCGACGACACTCTCAACTTCACGCCACTGGGCGATCTGCCGGTGCGGATCGCGAACCGTGGCGCCACGTCCGGCGTGTTGCTGGCGCATGGCGACGACACAGGCTACCTGGCCGAGTCCACGACCGAGGGAACTTTCCGCGTGATCGGCGAGAGCCGCTCGCTGGTGACACTGGCAGGTCGTCGTGTGCGGCTCAGCGACTACGAACGTGTCCTGCTGGCGATGCCCGCGGTGATCGATGCCGCAGTGCGGCTGGAGCGGCCACGCGGTGAGGCGGAATTTGTCACAGTGTGGGTGACAGGAGGACCGGGGCTCGACCCAGCTCGTCTGCAAGCAGCGGTTGCAGAACGAATGGCTGGCGAACCGCGCCCTGGAGCCGTCTACCGTACGCAGGCGCTGCCGCTTTATCTGGACGGCTCGGTGAATTTTGAACGGCTCTACCAGCCTGTCCCGGCCACGGTGAGCGACGACCTCGATGCCGCAGCCGCCCCCGAGGATCAGCCCTCGTCGGAACAGACCGACGCGCTATCGCCGACTGACGATGTCTCGCGCGAACTCGCGCGGATATGGAAGGAAGTGCTGCACGTGGACACGGTGCAGCCGCACGACTCCTTCTTCCAGTCCGGCGGCAACTCATTGCTGCTGGTACGGCTGTTCGCGCGCATCAACAAGAGCTTCGGCACGCGGCTGCCGATCACCACGATCTTCGAGGCAGATACGCCGGCCAAGCTGGCCGTGCAGTTGCGCCGGCAGACGGAAGTCCGCTCCATGGTTCCGGTGCAGCCGCAGGGGCAACTGCCGCCGGTGTTCATGATTCATTCGTACCTGCTCTACCAGGCGTTGTCGCGGGCGCTCGGCCACAATCAGCCCTTCTACGGTCTGCGCGAGCTCGAACAGGACAATGGCCTGGACATGCGTGAGCGGGTGGCAAACTACGCGCGTGAGATCCGCGCCATTCAGCCGCACGGACCCTACTCCGTGATGGGCTGGTGCGCCGCAGGACCTCTGACGGTCGAGCTGGCGCGTCACCTGATCGCCGCCGGCGAACCGGTGGCCTCGGTGATCCTGTTCGACTCGTGGCTGCCGGGCTACCTGCGCAGCGTGGAGACGGGGCAGAGTGATGATTCGCTTCGCCGCCGCTGGCAGACCCTGACGGGCAAAGTACACCATCACCAGGACAAGATGCGCGGCCTCACGCTACCGCAACGGTTGCGTTATTTCCGGAGCACTGCAGCGCACGGTGTGCTGGTGCGTCGCGACCGCTTCTTTATCCGGCACTGGGGCATGATGAATATGCTCGCCACCCGGTTCCGGCTACCGCTGCCGCAGTTCATGTACAACACCAGCCTGACCACATTTGCGGCAATGAATGCGTATCAGCCGCAGCCTGTGCCAGTGCGCCTGACACTCATTCGCGCCTCGGACACACGGGATGTTCCCGGGGCAAGTGCGGCGTGCGGCTGGGAGAAGGTGGCGATGCATGGGGTAGATGTGCTGTGGGCGCCCGGCGATCACGAGACGATGTTCCTCGGCGAGCATCTCGAGGTGACGACCGAGATGGTGCGTCGTTGTCTCGAGCATGCGCAGAGCAGCCACGCGGCAGGCCCGACGGCGCGCACCGCCTCGCCAGCGCAGGCAGACCAGCGGCTGGCGCATGTCGGCACAGTCTGACGCACGCGAACGCCTCGCCCGTGTCCGCCCCTCCTGAACCCGCGAATCCTGATTCCCTCACACCTGAGCCCGCGTGCAGTGATCGAAGCTGGCGCTCTCTTCCCGCAGCTCCGGCGCTGGCGCCCAGTTTCATTCACGTGTGGCGGCTGCTGCGCGCTCATCACCCGTCGCCCGTGCAGGCGGCGACCCTCCTCACTGACGAGGAACGTGCCCGCGCCGCGCGGTTCGTCTTTGCCAAGGACCGCGTGCCATGGATGGCAGCGCGAGCCGTGCTGCGGCTGCTCATGGCGCACTACACAGGACTGACGCCGCAGGAGCTTTCACTCGCCGTCGAGGCACAAGGCAAGCCTTTCCTGCCCGGGAGCGAGTTGCGTTTCAATCTTTCCCATACGGATGGCATCGCGCTGTTTGCCTTCGCTCACAACGTGGCGCTGGGCGTTGATGTGGAGCGGGTGAGCGCAGCCAGCCGCGTGCCCCTCGCCGAGCTGGCCGAGGTGGCGCGGCAGAACTTCTCTCCCGGCGAACAGCGTGCGCTCGCGCAACTTGCGCCGGGCGACCAGCTCGCGGGCTTTTACCGCTGCTGGACGCGCAAGGAAGCACTGCTGAAGGCGGAAGGCAGCGGGCTGCTGCGGGCACTCGACAGCTTTGCTGTGTCGCTTGCGCCGGGCGCGCCGGCTCGCGTTCTGGCCGGCGCGCCCGGATGGTCGCTCGCGCATCTGGATGCGGAATGTGAGGCTGGGCAGGTGACGGCGGTGGGCGCCATGGCGTGGGCCGAGCAGCCGGTCACTCCCGCGATCGATCTGCTCGAATGGATACCGTCACTGTTCCGTATCTAACGGCGACACTATTTCGTTCTACGAAAGCAGAAGGGGCGCGGGATACTCTCCGCGCCCCTTCTGCTCTGGATCGCTCGGGTTAGAACGATCCTGTCTTTTGCTGCACGACCACGCTGAAGCTCGCGGTCTGTACAGCGCTGCCATTCACGCTCGCGGTGACCGTTGCCTTATACGTCTGCGCTGTGGTGTTGTAAGTGACGCCGCAGCCGGTCATCGCGACGGCGCCGCCGCCCATCAGCAGGAGCAGGCAGACGGTGCGCATGGTGCCCCACTGCTTACGGCGGCGGGCGGCCGCCGTGGCCAGCATCCCGATCAGGTTCCAGGGCAACATCGCGCCGTACGCGATCCCGGAGAGTGCGCTGCTGTCACTGTTGCGCGCCGTTGTGGATACCGTGCTGAGCGACATCGTGGTGCTGGCTGGATGGCCGGAGACAGCCAGCGCGGCAGTCGTGAAGCTGCATGCCACATTAGCCGGCAGCCCCTGGCAGGACAGGTTGACGGTCTGCTGAAAGCCGCCCTGAGGAGTGACCTGCACGGTCACAGCCGAGGTTTGCGAGGCATTGAGGTGAATGGACTGCGTGCTGAGCGAGAGCGCGATCGAGCCGCTACCCGCGCCCGGCCCAGGTGCGGGTACGGGCTGTGTGTTGGACGAGGCTGTGACGGTGAGAAGCACAGGCGCGGAAGTCGAGCTTGCACTGGTCACGCCATCACCGACGAAGTTCGCTTGCAGCGTGTAGCTGCCGGTCGTCTGAATGGTGAGCGGGAGGGTCGCCTGGCCGTTCGCGACGGAGACCGGCGCGAGCGAGACCGGTAGGCCCGCGATCATCACCGACCCGGAGGGCTGCGTGATCCCGTCCGCCGCAGTCACTTGTACGGTCAGTGTGAGCGGGATCCCGGCGCCGACGCTGCTGTTGCTGAGCGTCAGGGCAGTTGCCGTAGACACGGGTGTGATTCCGGGCGCGGGTGCTGTTACATCCCAGGTGACGTTCGCGGAAGAGGATGCGTTGTCTGTCGCCGAGCCGCTATATTGTGCTTTCAGCAGATACGATCCGGCATTCGGAGCGGTAACCGGCAACGTGGCAGCGCCGTTGACCAGAGGAGCGCTGCCTGTCTCGATGGAGCCGACAAAGAAGTGCACCACGCCGTCAGGGATGGTAACTCCGGTTGCGGGTGAGACGGTCGCGACGAAAGATGCGATCTGGCCGCTGACCGCATTGGCCGGGGCGCGGAGCGTGGTCACGGTGTTAAGTGTCGAGGGAGCGGACGCGACCACCGCAAAGCTCTCCTGCGCAGAGGCCGAGGCGCTATCACTGGATGTTCCAGCGTAGCGAGCGCTGACCTGATAGCTGCCCGCGCCTGCCGGGGAGTTGGTGACCAGGGTAGCGACGCCGTTGCCTAAGGGAGCCGTGCCGAGCGCCGTGCTGCCGAGATAGAACGTGACGGTTCCGGATGGTGCGGGACCGGAGGCCGCTGCGACATCCGCCGTCAGGGTCAGGGGTGAGCTGGCCGCAACCTGTGTTGCATTCAGCCCCAGGCTGGTTGTGGTTGCGGACGCACCGACCGTCACCTTCACCACCGATGACACCGAAGAGGCGTAGCTGGCGTCACCGGGATAGCTGACAGTAATGGGATTGGCACCCAAAGGGAGCGAGCTGGTAGTCAAGACCGCCCTGCCGTTCACCAATGTCGTTGTCCCGATGATCGTGTTACTTGACAAAAAATTGACCTGTCCGCTCGGCGTGGCGTTTGCCGAATTGACGACTGCCGATAGCGTCACCAGCTGACCAATCGTCACCTGAGCCGGGGTCGCCATGACCTGGCTCGTGGTGGCGGCACCAGCAGCGGCGGTCAGCGTGACGGTGAGGTTCTGCGACGTCGAGGCAGCGTACGTGCTGCTGCCGCTATAGCGTGCGTTGAGCGTGTGGGTGCCGGTCTTCAGCGAATTCAGCGCGAGCGTTGCGGTGCCATTCACAACCGGCGCCGAGCCGAGCACGGAATTATTACCCTGCACGAAGTTGACGGTGCCTCCGGGAGCGCCGGTGGCCGAGCTGACGAGCGCGGTGAAGGTGACGGTCTGGCCGACTGTGGTTTGCACCGGGGTGGCATTGAGCTGGGTCGCCGTGCTGGCCAAAGCGCTGCCCGCAACAGTGACGACCGTACCCTGCGAGGTCGATGCGCTGAACGTACTGGTACCGGCGAACTGGGCAGTCAGCGTATGCGGTCCGGTCGTGAGCGAGCTGACGGCGAGTGCAGCCTTGCCGTTGACCAGCGTCGCTGTGCCAAGCACCTGGGTCCCGCCCTGCACAAAGCTCACCGTGCCGCTTGGCGTGCCGCTGCCAGCACTCACCGTGGCGGAGAGTGTCACGGTCTGCCCCACGGTGGTTTGTGTTGGCGTCGCGTTCAGTTGTGTCGTGGTGGAGGCAACGACGGGCGCAGGAGCAGCGACGGTGACAGTCACGGGCTGCGATGTCGATGCCTGGAACGAGCTGTTGCCCGCATAGGCAAGCGTGATGGAATGCGTACCGGCGCTGAGCGTGGTCGTGCTCACGGTCGCCGCACCGTTCACCAGAGTGGCAGTGCCCAACGAACCGGCGCCGTCAGTCCAGGTGACGGTTCCGTCCGGTGTGCCACTCGCGGCGGTGACCGAGGCGTTCAAGGTGACGTTCTGGCCCGACGTGATCTGGTTCGGCGTTGCGGTGAGCAGCGACGTGGTCGACTGCGCGGAGGGCGTGATGTTGCCGTTGACCGCCCAGGTGAAGACAGTCATCGAGAACGGCGGAAGCGACGTGGCCACAGTCGGGTCGAAGTTGCTGACCTGGCTCGTGGTCGGCGCAACGACGTTCTGCTGCTCGTTGGTGTCCGTCAGGTTGGTCGAGGTCAGGCGCGCAATCTGTACGGCACCCTTCGGAGCGTTGACGCCCGAGAAGGTCACGGGCAATGCGCTGGTGCGGTGCAGGTTGAAGACGACGGCGCTATGGTTGGTGCCGTCCGAGAACGCAAAGGACTGCAGGTAGTGCGCGTTCGGCGTGGCGACACCCGTGTTCGGGTTCGTGGCCTGATTCCAGGTCGGATTCGTGCCGGTATGAATGGTTTCAAGCAGGTCGCCGGTGATGGCGCTGTTGGCCAGCATCTCGGCAAGGAACTGTGGCCGGCACAGATTGCTCTGGCCGCCCATGTCCACGACCGAACCCCACAGCGGCGTGCTTCCGCCACCACCGTTGGTGTTCGTGTAGCCGTTCGCGTATTCGGGCAGCGCGAACAGGTTCTGCTGGGTGATGCCGTTGTCGCGCATCATGAGCAGCATGTGTTCGACCGTCGCCAGGCCCGCGCCCACAGATGGAATGACGGCGTTGACCGTACCCTGCGCAGCTGTGCCGTCGACCGTCCCCAGGTTGACCTCATAGACGGCGAGCTTGACCGGGTGAGGCGCACCAGCGGCAAACTGCATGTCCTGATTCATGTACCCGTTCGGCAGGCTGTCGATCGCCTCCGGCTCGGCGAACATCGGTCCGTAGATGGCCTCGTTCGAGCCCCAGGAGGCGAGGTGGTTGAACAGGTAGGGCGCGACATCGATCGTGTCCGCAGTGGAGACACCGGTCGCCAGTTCCTGCCGGTTGTAGTCCGACCAGGCAGCGAACCCGTTCATGACTAGATCGAACTTGGAGGCGTTGAATTCCGGCGCCGAGCGAGCCGCGCTGAACACGTCCTGCACACGATCAGGGTAGGCGACGGGGTCCTGAAACGTCGCACCGTCAAAAGAGCCGCCGTTCCATGTCTCGTTGCCGAGCTCAACGTGAATGGTGTTGAAAACGGAGGTCCAGGGGGCCGACTGCCCGAGCGATGCGCGGATGGCTCCGTACTTGGTCGTGCTGCTGCCGTTCAGAAACTGGATGAGCTGCTGCATCTCCTGCGGCGATGTGGCGGCAGGAGCGGTGTACCAGGGATCGGCGCCGATGGCCCGGCATAGCTCGAGGAACTCTTCGAGCCCGATCGGCACGTCATCCCTCTGCGTCTGGTTCGGGCTGTAGGACGCGCGCTGGCGTGCGAACGGCACCGCAATCATGTTGTCGTTGGTGCTGCCGAAGTCGGTGCCGTTATCCATGTAGCGGAGCGTGCCAGGCTTGAGCTGGCGCAGACGCTCGACGACTGCATTGCGGAAGGCGGTCGGGTTGTCGGCAGCAGCCTCTTCGATCAGCGTCGCGTCGTCCAGCAGCACGTTGCCGCCGCTGACGTTGAAGCTCAACTGCGCTGTACCGATGTAGCTGCCATCTTCATTCGCGGTGAAGGTGTAGCTGTAGTCCTTCCACTGGTTGGTGAGCGACACGTTCTGGTTCAGATACGTCATGTTGCCGTGACTCGTCCCCGGACGCGAGACAGAGACGTTCAGGACGTTGGAGCCGCCCAGTGCCTTGGCGCGAAAGTTTACGGTATACGTGCCGTTCATCTGAACGAATGAGCGGCCGGTCATGCTGTCGAAATAGGATGTCACGCCGCCGGATTGGCCAGCGCTGCCTGCGTTGATCTGCAAAGCCTGCTTGCCGGGTGAGTTCGGCGACATATCCGTGGTGTTGGCGGTGAGGGTCGCGCCGCCGGATGTGCTCGGCCACCAGCCGACCTCCGGATGACCGGGAATATATGCCTGCAGGATGAAGAAGTCGCCAGCGGTCGGAGCGTGGGCAAGTCCGCTCATGTGCACGAGAAAGCCGAGGCCCGCGCCGTTGTTGGCGGGGTCGAGACCGCTGACAGTGCCGCTGAGACCCTTCGATGGACCAGTGACGAACTGCACCGAGCCGCCAACCAGGAAATCCTTCGGCCAGGACGACCAGGGGTCATCTCCGTAGCATCCGTCCCCGGAGACCGTCTTGCAGCGCAGCACGGAGCGCCAGATCTCTCCCTCGAAGCCTGGATTGCGGAAGGTGAGGTTGCGCAGCATCTGACCAGAGTCGTAGAAGGACTGACCGCTAAGGTTGATGCCGAGACGCTGGGCGTGCGGTGTTTTGACCGTTGTTCCGATGTTGATGTCTGTCGGCCCGCTCTGCGCCGATGCGACATGCATACTCCCGCTGAGCCCGGCGAAGAACAACAGGGCCAGCACCGCCATGTAAAGAGGTGAGGAGGAATTGATCTGGCGGACGAGAGAAGCCGTCACAGACGGCAAAGTTTTTTT